>SLIY01000065.1 GCA_007135385.1 Leptolyngbyaceae cyanobacterium CSSed165cm_216 | reverse complement strand
TCGGCAGCCGGGCGCTGGCTACTGGCGCTGATCAAAATTCGATAAGGGGTGTCAGCGGTGTGACCAATGACAGCCATCGGTTGACCACCGCGCAATAGGTCTAGCTCTACCAGGTGAGTCAAACTACCTAGAATCTGCCTACGCTTTGCTTCGTAGGTGTTGCGCCCCGGCCCAGGACGCTTATTGGCCGGAGACAACAGTTCAATGGCCGTTACGACTGTGCCGGTTTCTAGGTCACGAATCTCTAAATAGCGTTCCTTAACTGTCTCTGGTAAGGGTACCGTCACCCGTTGGGGGCGGGCATGAACGGCCACCGATGCCGCAGCTGAGTTGACACCAGTAGATAGGTCTGCGGCTTGGGACACCACGGCGTCAGGAATGCCAATCAGCATACTGCCATCGGCCTCGCTGAGGTAGGTGCGCACCTCAACCTCGACGTAGTAAGCCGGATCTAGCAATACCTCGATCGCATCTGCCATGGCCACCACAAAACGACTGTGGAACGAAGCCCAGAAAGCGGGCTGTTCAAGATATAAATCCATACCTGGCAGTGGCGACGGCATCAGCTCACCTCATCTGCTATTCCTTTATTTTTTATTCTATGGGCATGGGGAGGTGCCGTCAGATAGCAAATACTCCCTCAAGCTCTGTTTCTTCTCGGGGTCTGTCGATCGCCAAAACCCGCATGCTCTCGTTAAACCCAGTGGGGCCATTGATACACAAGGGCTTGAGGGGTGTTTCACAGGTCACTATTGCGAAGAAATACATTACGCGAACAGGGCATGCTTCTGCCTTCTGCCTTTGCCTTTCAACGTTTCTCGGGCTGAAGTATAGGACCCGGTGAAGCCGGTTTAGTGGCGGCGTTGATCGCCAAAGGCACCAGAGCTGCCACAGCAATGACCCCATAATCTCTGGCCGCTAGGGGGGTGATGTGCAGAATCTCCCCCAGGGCCGGAATCACCAGGGGCAACAATTGCAGGGCCAGGGAGCCCACGACCGCCACGGTCAAATAGGGGTTAGGCGGTAATGCCGGTTGCCGCTGGCTCCGCCGGGTTTCGGTACGGCAGGTGAGGGCGTGCAGCACCTGGGCCAGGGTCAACCCCATAAAGGCCATGGTACTAGCAGCCAGGCCAGCCCCGTACTGGGAGAGCCCATAGCCATAGGCCCCCAGGGCGGCCCCAGAAATGACGCTGGCTTCCCAGGCCATGCGACCGAAGTCAGTGGTTTTGATGATTGGTTCATCGGCGGGGCGGGGGGCCTGCTCCAGCACCGTGGGGTCGGCGGGCTCTAGGGCCAGACCCAACCCAGGGAAGATATCGGTGACCAGGTTCAGCCACAGCAGTTGGATGGCATTGAGGGGTTCCCCCAGGCCGACCAGGGTGGCCACGGCCACCACGATGATTTCACTCAGGTTAGTGGCCAGCAGATAGTGGACTGCTTTACGAATGTTGGTGTAGATCGTGCGGCCCTGGGCGATCGCGTCAATCAGCGTGCCTAGGTTATCGTCCTGGATAATCACATCGGCTACGTCGTGCACCCCATCGGCTTTGCCAGAGCCCATGGCCAGGCCCACATTGGCCGCCTTCAGGGCCGGGGTATCGTTGATACCGTCACCAGTCATGGCCACCACTTTCTGGGCCGATTGCAGGGTGCGCACCACCTGTAGCTTGTCGGCGGGGGTGATGCGGGCAAAGATATCGATCCGGTGGGTCAGGGCGTGGCGATCGCCATCAGTTAAGGCCGCCAAGTCATAGGCATCGACAATAGCCAGTTCGCCGTTGCGGCTGAGGTTGACCTGCTCGCCAATCGCCTTGGCGGTGGAGCGCTGATCCCCGGTCACCATCACCGTGTCAATCCCAGCCCGGTGGAAGGCGGCGATCAACTCGGGGACCTCTTCCCGGATGGGGTCCGCCAACCCCACCAGCCCCAGCCAGGTCAGGTCTTGCTCATAGCTACTGGGGTCGAGGCTGTCGAGGTCAGGGGCGGCCTCTAGGGGGCGATCGGCGATCGCCAGGACCCGCAACGTCTGGTTCGCCATCGTCTGGTTACGGGTTTTCAGGCTCAGGCGATCCTCATCCCTTAGGGGCATCACCTGGTCGTTCACCAACCAGTGGCTACAGCACTCCAGTACCTGGGTGGGGCTACCCTTGACCGCCACCAGGCCTCCGCCACTGGGGGTACGGTGTAGGGTACTCATCAGCATCCGATCTTCCTGGCGGGGGTTGAGGGCCATCAGGGGATAGCGTTGGCGGAGGGGATCGATTGCCACTCCCGACTCTAGGGCCAGGGTTAGCAGGGCGTTTTCGGTGGCTGACCCCTGTAGCTGGGGATCCCTCTCTACCCCAGGTAGCACCTGGCTTGCGTTACACAGTACCGCTGCCGTCAGCAATCGATCAAAGGCAGGGTTAGGGGTGGCCAGGGCAGGCAGATCCACCGCCACCCCTGGCAGATCCCCCTGGCCCAGGGCCACCACCTGCACCGCCATGCGGTTGGCGGTGATAGTGCCGGTTTTATCGAGGCAGACCACCTGCACGGCCCCCAGGGTTTCGACGGCGTTTAGGGCGCGAATCAGAATCTTGTGCCGACGCATGGCCTGAATCCCCAAAGCCAGGGTAGTGGTGGCCACTGCCGGTAGCCCCTCAGGCACAGCGGCCACCGCCAGGGAAATGGCGATTTTCAAGGTGTGTAATAGGCCATAGCCTCGCAGCGCCCCGGCGGCAAAAATCACAGTGCAGACGCCGCTGCAAAGCAACACCAGTTGACCGCTCACCCGGGCCAACTGCTGTTGCAACGGGGTATCTAAGGTTTCGGTGCTATCCACCAGGGCCTGGATCTGGCCAATTTCTGTGTCGCTGCCGGTGGCGACGACGATCGCTTGCCCCACCCCCCGAGTCACCAGGGTGCCCTTAAACACCAGGTTGCGCCGGTCCGCCAGGGGGGCATCCTTAGTCAGGGGAGACAGGTGTTTGGTCACCGGCAAGCTTTCCCCGGTCAGGGCCGATTCGTCTAGGGCCAGGCGATCGCAGTCTATCAGCCGCGCATCAGCGGCCACCGCCTGCCCGGCCCGCAACAACAACAGGTCGCCAGGGACCACCTGGGTCGCATCCAGGGTCAGGTCTTGGCCATCCCGCCGC
The DNA here is from genome assembly GCA_007135385.1 of Leptolyngbyaceae cyanobacterium CSSed165cm_216. GTDB lineage: Bacteria > Cyanobacteriota > Cyanobacteriia > Phormidesmidales > Phormidesmidaceae > Nodosilinea. The sequence continues at coordinate 3,917 of SLIY01000065.1, read as the reverse complement.
ACCAGGGCCGTGGGGGTCAGTTCGTCCTGTAACGCTCGAATAATCCGCTCGGACTGGCTTTCGGTGGTGTAGCCAATGATTGCGTTGATCACCACTACCCCCATAATCACCACCGCATCGATCGGGTTGCCGGTGGCCACCGACAGCAAGGCCGCTACGGCCAATAGCCCCACTGGCCAGCTCAGACACTGCTCGACCCACAATCCCAGGGCCGAGCGACCGTGGCTGGCGGCGAGAGCGTTGGGACCATATTGGTCCAGGCGATCGTGGGCCTCGGTCAGACTCAGACCGCGATCGCCATCCGCCGCCCACTGGCTCAGCACCGCCTCTAGGGGTAAGCTATGCCAGACCGCTGGGCCAGCCTGGGCCGCAGGGGTGTCTTGGCGGGTGTTGAGATCAAAGGCCATAGGGGGCAGGGGCAAAGGGATATGTTAACCCTAGCCTAGGATGCCAGGGAAAGGCTGGGGTAAAGCTGCATCACAATGCAATATGTTTGCAGCCTCTGGGCTGGCATGGAATACGCTTAGTCAGAAAAACCTCGAATTTAAGCGACCCATCCGGCACAATGGGTAGCAACGGCTAAGGTGGTGTTGCGCTAACGAGTGTGTCTGTGGCCACTGAAGGGCTGGCTAGGACAGCCTAGATCTGCAGACGCTAAGTCCACCAGGTGTTGTTTATTGCCCACGGGTTACCCCCTAGGTTTTTCTGTCTTTGCTTTTCGCATAATGCCTGACCCAGCTCTACCACAGGACTTTTTTATCAGCTACAACAGTGCTGACAAAGCCTGGGCTGAATGGATCGCCTGGATTCTGGAAGAGCGCGGCTACACCGTCAAAATTCAAGCGTGGGATTTTTTGCCCGGCCATAACTTTGTGCTGGAGATGGACGATGCAGCGGCGGGCTGTACCCGTACTGTTGCCGTACTTTCCGATGACTACCTCCAGGCCAAGTACACCCACCCCGAGTGGGCCGCTGCCTTTAAGCGAGACCCCCAATCCCAAGAGAGCCGCCTGATCCCCATTCGGGTGGGGGAGTGCAAGCCCGAGGGGCTGCTGGGGCAGATCAACTACATTGACATCGTCGGTAAGGCGGAGGGAGATGCAGAGCAATCGATCGTAGAGGGCATCGCGGCAGCGCTCAAGAAGCGAGGCAAACCCGAAACCCGCCCGCTGTTTCCCCGTCGTGAACTGGCCCGAACCTCACAGCCGGGGGATGCCCAGGAGAAAGCCAGCTTTCCAGGCCGGGTGCAGACCCAGAACCCGTTTTTGCCGCTGACCGGGGCGGTGGATGAGGCAGCGCAGTTTTTTGACTGCGATCGCACTCTCAACCGCATTTTTGAGGTGCTCAATAGTGGCAGCAATGTGGCGCTGATCGGCGATCGCAACCTGGGCAAATCGTCGCTGCTGCGAGAGGTGGCCCGCCAGGCCCAGGGGCGGCTAACCCCGCCGCGCCAGCCAATCTTTATCAACCTGGTGATGCTGTTTAGCGAAGACGAGTTTTACGAAGAACTCTGCGCCAAGGTAGGCATCGCCGAAGACACGCGCGGCAACAAGCTCAACCGCGCCCTGCGCGACCAGCGCCTGCTGCTGATTTTGGATGAGGTGGAGCGTATTGTACAAGATGAGTTTTCGCGCCGGGTGCGCGACCAACTGCGCGGCCTGTCGGAGGGCAAAGACGCCCCCCTGCGCCTGGTGCTAGCTGCTCGCGACTCGCTAGAAACGCTATTCTCTGACAGCTATGACAATGGCATGGTGTCACCCCTGCACGGCATTTGCTGGGAAGAGCCGATCACGCCCTGGTCGGCGGAGAGCATGCGCCAGTTTATCGCCACCCGCCTGGCCCCCACTCCAGTTCGCTTTAGCGAAAATGAAATTGCCGACCTGATCGCCACCAGCGGCGGCAGACCCAAAGACCTGATGCAGCACTGCAACGCCCTGTTTCGCAAAAAACTCACCCCGTAGGGTGGGCACCGCCCACCACCCCACCATGCCCCAAGACGACCTAGCCGACCTGCGCCTAGACCTGGCTCCCAAACTCAACCGCCCCCTCTCCCCATGGAATCCTCTGGATTACCTACGGCTAATGTTTTGGATGTTTTATTTTCCCCAAGCGCTAATTTGGTACATCGACTTCTTCAGCGAAAATACCCTTCCAAATAACAATGCCTCCTTGCGCACAAGCATACAGAACCTATATGGTGATCGCATTCAACGAAATCTATTGCTTCAGATAGGCGGTTTGATCGGTGGTTTGATGGGCACGCAAGCTTTGCCCATCCTACGGGGGAACTGTATCTTGCGCTCGCTGGCTACCCCGTCCTCTCCCCGGAGGGGTGCCCGCAGGGCGGGGTGGGTTGGCGAGTCCCCTTGCGTAGGATGGGCAAAGGGCCTGGCCCGTGCCCATCAAGGTGGTTTGATCGGTGGTTTGATGGGCACGCAAGCTTTGCCCATCCTACGGGGGAACTGTATCTTGCGCTCGTTGGCTACCCCGTCCCCTCCTCGGAGGGGTGCCCGCAGGGCGGGGTGGGTCTCCCAGGAGGGGATTTTGCGGCAGGAGGTGCGCTGTTGTGGCTAAAGACGACCTGGCTGACCTGCGCCTAGACCTGGCCCCCAAACTCAACCGCCCCCTTTCGCTGTGGAACCCCCTCGACTACCTGCGGCTGCTGTTTTGGGTGTTTTATTTCCCCCAGGCCTTGCGGTGGTATGTGGATCGCTTTGGAAGTCATGGCTCTTTCTTTAAATCTGACCCTACACGAGGAAAACTCTTAAATTCTATCTTCAGAAAATATCACAATTGCTTCGTTAATAAATTCCAAAGAAACTTATTGATTCAAGGAATAATATCAACTATTTTTTTCCCTTTAGCTTTTCGCGCACTACTATTATCTAATATTTTAATATCCCAGAATCTTGTTTTCGCCCATTGGGAAAATATATTGTTCACAATCCTAGCCTGCGTCGCACTTTCAATAGCAATTGGGGTAGGAGTTAGCATAACTTTTTCCATTGTATTTTTCACCATAGCCAGCATATCAACAGATACAATTAGATTCATCTTTGCCGTTGTCGTAAATTACTCTGTCTTGGGTCCAAGAGACGTTGATTTGATTACCATAATTGGCATAAATAATTACCTTATATTTACCACAATTTTCATGGCAGTGATTTCATTTTCCCTTGTTGCTGCATATATTTCATCAGCTTCTGTTTCAAAAAAACTAGTATTTACTTGGCTATTGGATCCAATTAATACAATATTTATACCTGCATTTATTTTTTTTCCTGCATTTATTTTCCAAGACTCTTGGTCAATAATGGTTGATCACGGATCTGGGTTTCAATCTCTGTTAACATTCGCATTTTTCTTCTTGATGACTGCCTTCCTTTCGATATTTGCTGCATTTACAAGATTAGAAAACTGGATTTTATTAAGCGCTTTAATACTTTCATCGAAGCAAATAAGCGGAAAGATATCACCTGTCATAGGTTCTGTAACGCTATTGCCATTGCCCTATGTCAGGAATTTTCTAGAGTTAAATTCACTTGAAAACTGTCATAATTTCATTGGAAACCTAGAGAATTTATCAGCCTATACAAATCAGTTTTTTTGGATTTTTTCGGCCTTCGAAGATGAATTAAATCAATTACCTGACGAACGAATACTAGCAGGATTCTCCCGATTAAGTCAGTTTTCTATTGTATGGAGTCTTCTTGGTCGATCAAAAGCATTTAGCCCTTTTCCCAGGCTTTATCTCGATACCCCTGCTCACGCTACCACTGCTGGCTTCTGGTATCTCCACGAAGAACAACCCGCCGAAGCCGCCCGAGCCTTTGCCGTCGTCCGCGACATTCGCCACGGCGACGAAATGCATGGCCTCGCCAGCCTGCTCGCCCTGTTCGACGCCGCCGAAACCGCCG
>SLIY01000196.1 GCA_007135385.1 Leptolyngbyaceae cyanobacterium CSSed165cm_216 | reverse complement strand
GGCACCACCACTGGGTGATGCGGGTGGCCTGGCAACCCCAGGGCCGATTGGTTGCCAGTTGCAGCATGGATGGCTCGGTTAAGATTTGGGACTGCTCCACGGGCGATTGTTTAAAGACCATCGCCGCCCACGCCGAGCAGATCTATGACGTGGCCTGGAGCCCCAATGGTCGCTACTTGGCCAGCTGTGCCTACGATCGCACCGTCAAGATTTGGGACAGCACCACGGGCACCTGTCTGCACACCCTGGTGGGCCATACCAACAATGTGCACTCCGTCGCCTGGAATGTCCAGGGCGATCGGCTGGCCAGCACCAGCGCCGACCATACAATTCGGCTGTGGAATAGTCACACGGGTGAATGTCTGCGAGTGTTAGAGGGGCATGGCGGTTGGGTGATTTCGGCCACCTTTGCCCCCGCTGGGCTGGGGAAAGACGCCGCCGAAATCTTGACCACCGGCAGCGAAGATAAAACCATCAAGCTCTGGCAGACTGATACGGGAGAATGCCTGCGAACCCTGCGGGGCGATCGCCCCTACGAGGGCATGACCATTAAAGGCGCCACCGGCCTCACCGCAGCCCAGCGCCTTACCCTCAAAACCCTGGGCGCAGTGGACAAATAGTAGCGGTATTGCTTAGCCAAGCAGGATTGGGGATCAGTTCTACGTTGCCCTCAACCACAGCCGAGGTTTTTGGGATCTGCAAGCCCTCGCTACCGAGGTGATTCAGGCGGGCTATCGACAGGTGGGGGTACCGTTTAGTCGAGTGTGGTCGGCGAAGGTGAGTCAGGTTTAGGCTAGTGCAGCGTCAGGACTAAGAATTACGCCACTACAAAGGGGACATCGTTCATGCCCATTAGGGAGGTGAGATCGACCCGCACAAAGTCCTCAGCCGTAATCAGATCTGCCTTGGTATCCCGGAGGGTGGCCATGACAGTGCCGCCCAGGGCGATGGTGGTGCTGGTGCCCGCCTGGGAGATTGACAGGTCTTTGAAGCTAACCCCCGGCAGCAGACCCAGTCGATCGACCCCATCGGTGAAGTCGAGCACATCAATCTGGGCACGGGGTCGATTCGCCATGACAAATACATCGGCCCCCTCACCACCGATGTAAGTATTCCACCCTGGGCCACCGTAGAAGATGTCGTCGCCAGCTTCACCTACTAAAATGTCGTCTCCTTCGCCCCCAATGAGGATGTCATCGCCAGCGCCGCCGTAGATCACATCGGAACCGGCCCCGCCGTGGAGAATTTCGGCTTGGTCAGTGCCGTAGATGAAATCTGAGTTGCCGGTGCCCATCTGCGATCGCAGCGTCAAATCCGACGTCAGCCCTTGCGCCGAGCCAAACAGAATTGCCACTGCGCCCCCAACGCCAAAGTTTTTCTCCAAACCAATGGCCAGGTCAGCATAACCGTCGTTGTTAAAGTCGCCCACCGTCAGGCTCTGGCCAAAGCGGGCATAGTCTGTGGCGTAGCCTTCTACCTCCACCAGGTTTTGGTGCCAGGTCTGGCTACCGGCGGTGGTCAGACCATCCGCTGAGCCGTAGAGAATGTCAACGGCCCCAGCACTGAGGACGGTGCCGAAACTTTCGTTATGTACCCCAATGGCTAGGTCGGCGTAGCCATCGCCGTTAAAGTCGCCCGTCGCCAAAACCGCACCAAAGGTGTCACCAAACTCAGCGGTGGTATTGTCCATACCGGGGGAGTTCTGAGTGAAGATTTGGTTGCCCTGCGCCGTCAGGCCGTACTTCGAGCCGTAGAGCACCCCCACCGCTCCGGCCTCTTCTCTGCCATCGACAGTCATCGTGGGAATGCCCACCGCTAGGTCGTCTTTACCATCACCGTTAAAGTCTGCCGCCGCCAGGCTGTGCCCGTACCAACCAGAGGCCTGGGCCGCACCCTGCATGCCCTTGACATCCTGATGCCAGAGCTGGTTGTTGGCGGCGATTAGCCCGGTGTCGGAGCCGTAGAGGACATTGACAGCTCCAGCACTGGTTTTGCCGTTGACCATCTCAAGATAGTCGCCAATTGCCAGGTCGTCTTTACCATCGCCGTTGAAGTCGCCTGTGGCCAGAGCGCTACCAAAGCGATCGCCGAATGCTACTCCTGCTAAGGCATCTTCCACTTTCTCTTGGCCCTGCAGTCCATTTTGCCCCTGACGCCAGATTTGGTTGTTGTCGGTGGTCAGCCCCTGGGCCGAGCCGTGGAGTACGCTGACGGTGTTGGGGTTGCCAAAATCGCTGCCGCTAGTGCTGGCGACGAGATCGGCATAGCCATCCCCATTGAAGTCGCCCACCGCAAGTTTCCCGCCAAAAAAGTCTCGAGTACGGGCCTCTCCCCGCACTCCTGGTGTGTCTTTGTGCCAGAGCTGGTTGCCCGCTGCTGTCAGCCCCTTGGTAGAGCCGTAGACCACCTGCACTGCCCCAGCGTCTGTCAGCACACCCAGGTTTTCATTCACACCAACGGCCAGATCGTCTTTGCCATCGCCATTAAAATCGCCCGCCACCAGGCTGCGACCAAAAGCGTCGTTGCGGTTGGGGTTGTTGAGCATGTCTGGGGTGGCCTGGGTGAGCCGCCGACTCTTTTGCATCATGTCGGGCTGGGGCCCCCAGATGCCGCCGGAGAAGATGTCCACTCCGCCTGCGGACAGGTTGTCTGCGCCAAAGGCGGCGACGGTGAGGCCAGGTACACCCACGGCCAGGTCGTCGCCCTGGAATCCGTTGAAGTTGCCCGCCACAATGGCACTGCCAAAGCGATCTTCGCGCCGGACTTCGCTGGGGGGGCGGCGCACCTGCATGCGGCTGAGGGTGAGGGAATCAGAGGAAACCATAACAGTGAAATCTCCTTGGTTTGAGTTGAGAGGTTGTGCAATGAAAAAATAGACAGCGGTTCCCTGTCCCTCGCCGTAGCGAGGGCTGGGAAGAATCATTGATAGTGGAAACTTGATGGCCCTACCCGGGTCTCGCCCTAGAGCATGGGTACAGTGGAACCAGATCCCAGGGGTCTACAGTCACTTGCTGGTAAATTCTGAACACTTCAGGGCAGAACCTCGGGATCTACGATGGGGTGCTAACCCAGCACACCCAGCTGCTTCAGCAAACCCAAGGTGTCTTCTTCACCACGAGCTTCAAAAATTTTGCCCTGGGCCATACGGTAGATAACCATGCCGGAATAGCGCACAGCCCTGCCCGTAGGCGGTAGGTTAAGGAGCTGAATAGGGCCAGTCTGAGTGCCCTCGGCTGCCCAGCGCACCACCACTTGGTTGCCCTGGGCGATCGCCTCTTCCACTGTTACCCGAAAATCAGGGAAGCCAGTATGCACATCGGTCATGAGCGCAGCGTAGGCGTCGCGATTTAGGGGGGCAGACATAATCGGATAAAAGATGGTGAAATCGTCACTGGTAAGCTCATATAGGGCGGCCAGATCGCCCTGACCCCAAACCTTTTCGCAAAACTGGCAGGCAATAGCGACTGGGCTTTGGGCCAGTGTTTGAGTTTCCACAGGTTGAGCGGTCATAGTCATTTCTCCTTCAGGTAAGTTTGATACTGCCGTGATATTGATTAAGAGAAGCGTCAAGGGTTTTACTTTCTAATGCTGAAAGACAGGTTAGAGTACCGGCGCATAGCTGATCTCAAATCTGATTGCCGCCGGATAGGAGGAGGCATTGCGGGGTTTGTCTCGAATCCAGTCGTTGCCAGTGCCCCTTAGGTCAACCACGCTATCGTGGGAGTAGTTGCCCCGAAAGCCATCAACGCCAATGATCTCCTGCTGCACGGTGTCGTAATCAAATCGCAGGAACTGCACCCCAAGGTCAGGGGCAATATCAGCACGATCATGACTGCTATTGTCCTCGTCATTGACTTCAATTTTGACCCGAATAAAGCGCTGATTGCAATTGAAAACAACCTGGGAAAAATTCAGATTTGTGACGATATCCCGATCTGCAAAAGGCCCAAAATTGTGAGTATATCCGTCGATAATCACCGTGCCAAAGAAATCTGCTTCATGCCAATTGGTAAATGGTACGCGCGGGTCGAAAGCCGCTAGAGCACGAATCTCATGGATATGCACCCGCATACGTGCCCGCAACACCGGCACAGCCTTTAGCTCAAGACCATAGCCCAGGCTATAGCTCATCGAAGGATTGACCACCTGCAAGTAGTAAGTCCCGGGCACCAGAATGTCTCGGGTTATTTTCCCTGGCGCATTACCATTACTACCAATCGAAGCAATAGCCTCATGGTGACGAAGCTGAGTACCTCCCAACACCGCACGATAAAGCTGCAACTCCCCTGGAGTTTTGATCGAATTCAAGGTTGCCGTTAGCTCCACAGCTTGGCTGAGGGTAAACTGATAAATATGCATGGCATTAGGAACGCCATTCAGAAGGTTTTCAAACACCCGCAAGCCATTGAGCTGACCGGTAATTATGATTGGATTGCTGAGGGTATTACCCAGTTGGCTGACCACAGGTCTTGCTGCCCCAGCGGTGGCGGAAAGCTTGAGAGTATAGTTGCTAGTTGTTTGGTTGATACCGGTAACTTCTAAGTAATAAACCCCGGCTCCCAAGCCTTCAATATGCAGCGCCACCTCAGAGTCCGGCGTTCTTTCCACAATTACATCACCGTTGGCAATGTGGTTTTTAGCCTTGGCGTCGTGGATCAGTCGCAGGTGAACGTGGCGGGTAAAATTCTGTCCCTCAACGTGGAGGCTAGCTGGTTTTTCCAGCACAAACCGGTAGTAATCAACTCGGTTTTGGCTGGTAATGCTACCATCAACAAATCGATCAATTACGGTGCCATCGATGGTCTTTTGGCTGACAATCTGACCCAGATCGAGGGCCGTACGCAGGCTATTGTAGGTTGTCATTGTTTGAGCGGTCATGGCGGGTTCTCCCTAGGACATGCATTGGTGAGTTGTCAGGTAACGGATTTCGGGTCTTAGGTGCGGGCAGCTAGGGGCTAGAGCCTGATGCCCAACACCGGCTAACCCAGTAGGCCCAGCTGCTTAAACAGGCCGAGGGCATCTTCTTCGCCCCGCTCTTCGACAATGCGGCCATTCACCAGGCGGTAAATGATCATGCCGCTGAAGCGAACAGAGCGCCCGGTAGCTTCCAGATTCAAAAAGCTGATGGGGCCAGTGTTGGTGCCCTCTGCCGTCCAGGCAATGATGACCTTGTCGCCCTCGCCCATCACGTCGGTCATCGTGAATTGCAGATCGGGCAGGGCCGTGTGCACATCGCGCACCCAGGATTTAAAGCCGTCGCGATCGAGCGGCGCAGGCAGAATTGGGTAGTCAACGATGAAATCGGGGCTGGTGAACTGGTCTACGGCCGCAAGTCTGCCTCGGCCCCAGGTGGCGTCGCAGAACTGCTGGGCAATCTGCTTATTGCGTTCGGCGGGAGTGGGGCAAAACCATTGGTAGGCGGTGCGGCGCTGTACGGGCAAGAGTTTGGCGGCAAACATGGGGGCTCCTTGGGAAAATTTTGGATTTGTGATTTGTGTTTTCGGTGGATGGGTCGGTAGGGGCAGACCTATGTGTCTGCCAGGGTCTGTCGGGTCGACCCTGGCGGTCACACCCCGATCGCCGATAGGAGATTTTGATTCAGGTGCGCCCAGGCCACGGGCAGACAGGCGTTAGCGATCGCCCCCACATGGCGAAAGTCGGTGCCGCAACAGCCTCCCAAAATGGTGATGTGGGGGAACGTTTCGCGCAGGTTGCGGTACATCTGGCCCAGTTCGGTGGGGTTGCCGTCATCCAGGGTCTCGGCCTCATCTAGCTCGGCGTGGCTCAGGGTGGAAGCATTGGCCCGCAGGGCGCGAATGCGCTGTACCCAGGGCTCGCCCGGCATCAGGGCATCGGCAAAGTGGTTGGGGTGGGCGCAGTTGATCATGTAGTAGGCTGGCCCGCTGTCGGTGGCGGCATCCACCTGGCCCATGGCTTCTCGCAGGCTCTGCCCAGTGGGTAGGTGGCCGTCGGTCTCCACCGTGAAGGAAGTCACCACGGGCAGGCCTACCGCCTGGGTCGCCCGGACAATGCCGATCGCCTCCTGCACATAGTTCATAGTGAAGGCGGCGGCCAGATCGGCCCCGGCCTCGGCAAAGGCCTGGATCTGGGGGCGGTGGTAGGCCTCAGCCTCGGCCACGGTCATGGCGGTGATGGGGCTGTAGCCGTCGCCCCGGGGGCCAATGCAGCCGCTGACCACGATCGGGGTGTCGGGCGTTGCGTAGGCCTGGCGCAGCAGGTGCAGCAGGGCGATTGCCTCGCGGTTGGCCGTGGCCAGTTCTTCGGCAGAGTAGCCCAGGCGGCTGCCCCAGTCGGGGTTGGCCCGCCAGGTGGGGCTTTCGAGAATGAAGCCCACCTGCTTCTCAATCGCCAGGTCGAGGTAGGTGCGAAAGTAGTTGGCGATCGCCTGATAGCCCTCGGCGGTTTTGAGCAGGTCAAAGGCGGCGAAGTGGGGCAGGTCAAGGCCCTGGTGAAAGATGAAGGTGGTTTCCATGCCACCGTCGGTGAGAAAGAGTCGATCGCCGAGTTGGGGAAGGGTGAACATGGGGAGGCTCCTTTGTTAGGGGTGAGGGGTGGATGGGTAGGAAGTAATAAATGCTTTAAGTTTTGAATTGTGAGTTTCTGGTTTACGAAAGGAACTCAAAACTTAAAACTCAACACTCAAAACTAAGCCATCACTCCCCACTTTCTACAGGGCAAAACAACCAACGGACGCACCAAACCGTCAGCGCCGCAACCTCAGGTTGCAGACTGCACATGACTGCGCCTAAGCGGACTCGTTCGATGGGTGAAAAGGCTTGGTGGTCAGGGGCTCATGCAATACCGTTCGGTTAAGCTTACTATTGAGAGAAATCGCAATAGCTGAGACGGAAAATTAAGCTTTCAGAGCTTGAAAACGGCTGATTTAATTTATCCGAACAGTATTGGGGGCTCATGGGTTGAGCACCAATACTGTTCGGATAAACAGAATTTCAGTATATTTGCACTGTTCTGACAGAGCAGGTGTATGGTGCAACTCAAGGAATTTACGTGGGTACAACCGAGTTTGGGACCCCGAGAGTTATT
>SLIY01000143.1 GCA_007135385.1 Leptolyngbyaceae cyanobacterium CSSed165cm_216 | reverse complement strand
GCCGGGAGCGGCGGGAGCAGGCCTCCTATTATCTGGATGTGGTAGGGCTGACCCAGTTTGCCCAGGCTCTACCCAAGGCCCTGTCCGGCGGGATGAAGCAGCGGGTGGCGATCGCCCGTACGCTGGCTACCCAACCCAAAATTATGCTGATGGACGAGCCTTTTGGTGCCTTAGACGTGCAGACCAAGGAAACCATGCAGCAGTTCATGCTAGATCTGTGGAATCGTACCGGGGTGAGCGTTTTAATGATTACCCACGATGTGGATGAAGCGGTGTTTCTGTCCCAGCGGGTCTATGTGTTGACCGTCCACCCCGGCACCATTCAGCGGGAAGTGCGGGTAGATCTGCCCCACGATCGCGATTACACCATCCGCCGCGATCGCGCCTTCCAAGACTACCGGGACGACATCATGGACCTACTGCGCGGCAAAGCGCCAGCGCTGGCGAGGTGATGGGGTGTTGGGGTGTTGGGGTGTTGGGGTGATGGGGTGTTGGGGTGTTGGGTGCTCGCCCTGGTGAGAAATTTCAGCAAAAGACATAGGACGTGAGCCAATATGGGCATGTTTGAGGTAATGCAGGGGGTCGTGCCGGTAGAGACCCAGGGGTTGCCCGAGCGCTTTTTGCTACCCGCCAACTGGTACACCGATCCCCGCTGGATGGAGATTGAGCGACGGGCCATTTTCCGCCGCACCTGGCTGTATGCTGGCGACAGCGCCCAACTGGATCAACCAGGGATGGTATGGGCTAAGACCATTGCTGGTATGCCGCTGCTAATTTGCCGCGATCGCGATGGCGAGCTACGGGCCTTCCACAACGTGTGCCCCCACCGGGCGGCGCTGTTGCAGCCTGAGGTCGGGGTGCAGTCCTGTCGCCAGATAGTCTGTCCTTACCATGCCTGGGTGTACGACCTCAGAGGCCAGCTCGTGGGGGTGCCTTCCCAGGGCCAGTTTGCCCCTAGCTTTGATCGCCAAGACCATGCCCTCCAGCCCATTCGTTTAGAAACCTGGGCCGGGTTTATGTTCGTGTGTCTGGATGACCAGGTCCCCCCCTTGCAGGAGCATTTGGGCAGCATCGATGCCAACCTGGGCCAGCATCGTACCCCAGCGACTCAGCTCTTGTTGGTGAAGCAGTACACTGTCGCCTGCAACTGGAAGAATTACCACGACAATACCCTGTGCGACTACCATGTGGCGATCGCCCACCGCACCACCCTAAACCGGGTACAAGGCCCCATCCGTCAGTACCAGCACCAGTTAGAGTCCTTCGTCAACCTGCTTTATACCCCCACCACCGATCCCTGGCAATCAGAAAACCCGATCTTGCCGCAGCTGCAAGGGCACAGCCGCGACGGCTTCTTTACCTACGGCATCTACCCCAACCTACACCTGCTAGGGCTACCCAACGGCATTCTGGCCTGGATTCACATTCAGCCCCTGACCGTGGACGCTTGCCAGGTCCGCCTAGAGGTTTATGGCACGCCAGAGTTTAGCCCTCAGCCCGATGCCCTACTGGCAGAATTTGAAGCCTTTATGGCCGAAGACATGGCCCTGACCGAAAGCGTCCAACAGGGCTATGCCAGTGGGGCCTATACCCCTGGCCCGGTGAATGGCCTGGAAACTCGGATTGTGCACCAGCAGCAGCTAATCTGGCAAGCGGTTACGGCCTTTTATCAGGGGAAAGAGGGTAATTATTAAATTATGGGATAACTAGTCGGGTAAAAGCTGACGCATGGCTTGAACAAAGCCTTCGGCATCTTGGATAAGTTGCTCAACCTGGTCTGTTTCAAAAATAGCGAAAACAAGATAATCGGCAGCTTGGCGATTTTCAAAGCTGCGATCAAATATCTTGCCCCACTTAGCCTCTAAATGTCCTGGCTTTACCAAATCTCAGTGGATAGCCCCTCTTAGGCCAGAATGCTTGACAAATTGCCTTCCTCTATGGAGCATGACTGCACTAGCAGCGTAAAAACAGGCATAGTAGGCTCGATTAGCTGCAAAGTCCAGCCTTTCTGCTTGAAACTCTGACCAAGCTGACTCTAAAGCTTGAGATGCCTTATGCAGCAATGATGTAGTCATCTTTTCTGCCTGAGACTCTTGACTCATCAAGCAGCCACACCATAGCGACTAATTTCATGGTGGATGGGCAAAAGTTCGCAGTAGCCTGTTAGCCACTCATTCCTTGGTACAACTAGAGTGCTGATAACTACGTCGTAGGCCAACTCTAGATCAAACAACGCATCTGTAATGGTGTCTCGTTCCTGCCAAGATAGCGCTTGCCTGGTGAGAATCAACAGGTCTATATCCGATTCATCGGTGTCATGGCCTGTTACCTTAGACCCATACAAAATGACTTGATCTACAGGAAACTGAGCCAATAAAAGATTAGCAGCAGCCTCAATGGCCAGTCTATCATTTTCCTTGAGGGACAAATCGGCCACGGTCTGTATATCCATTAGACAAACCAAAAGATTGATGACAAGATGACGTTTATCATCAAAGGGTTATCTTAGTTTAAGGTACATTCAACTACAAATGCCTGGGCTGATGCCCCACAATCCTTTCTACGGTATCTGGCAGCGGCGATTTATCCAGTTTGATCAAGGGGTTAAAGAGACCACCCAGTCGGTGCTTTGGCTGCAAGCCGAAACAGATTTTGCCGATGTGCGCCAGTGGTTCCCGGAGCTCTTGACAGCACCGCTGGCCCCAGACCACTACCGCACGCTACCCTGGCGGCAGCGGTTTGACGTAGACCTGCTGGGTTTTGCCGGTACCTTTACCTGGTCAGCGATGGACGATACCCAGGGTACTTGTACCTGGCACCACGGCCTGGCCATTACCCCTCGGCAGCGACCGGACACCAGCCACTACACCTGGCTGGGACCCCACGAATTTTTAGAACAGGGTACCTGTGAGGATGACGCTGGGGTAACCCACACTTTTTTGGAGCACTGGCAGCGAATCGGGGCAGGGCCGCTGCAAGTCTGGCACCCAGTCGTAGGAACGGTTCAGGGGGTCGGTATGGTAGCTGCCGACTGGGCGGTGGTAGTGCAAGACGGGCGATCGCCCCAGTTAAACCTAGCCCCTTTCACTGGCTTTTCAGCCACCGCCTGGCAGCGACGGCAAGGCCACTGGCAGCCGCAGTTTGGCACCCCTCAACCCTCCATAGAGCCCGCCCAAGTGCTTAGCCAGTGGCAACGGGCAGAACGGTAATTCCTTGCCCCTAGCGCCCAGCGGCTTAGAATACCCTAAGAAAGAGGGAAAAACGAAGATAGAAAAGCGAAAAAAACTGTCAGATTACTTTCAACCCTCTGATTCCTCTAAGTCAGAGTGGCTGCTGAGGAATGAGCTAATCCCAGCCATATTCTTCGTTCTGCTGCTTCGCACGGGCTATGCCCTACGTTTTCCGTTCTTCGTTCTTCTGTCTTCTGTCTTTTGCCTTCTGCCTTTAATGCCCACCTCCCTAGCTCCAGACTATCGCCGCGATCGCGCCTGGCCCTTGTGGCCGGTAGTTCCCCTCTATCCCTATGGTCAGCGCCCTACCCTGCGCACCGAAGTGGTACCAGATACCGTATGGACCTTTGACCAATTCCAGGGGATTTTTTATGTGGTGGTACCGATTCGCATGACCGTGGTGCGCTTAGAGCCCCAGGGGTTGCTGGTGTATTCCCCGGTGGCCCCCACCCCAGAGTGCCTGGCCCTGGTGCAAGAACTGGAGCAAAAGTTTGGGCCTGTCACCTACATCATTTTGTCCACGGTCACCGGCATCGAGCACAAGGCCTTTGTCGGTCCATTTGCCCGGCGGTTTCCCCAGGCCCAGGTGTATGTCACCCCCAACCAGTGGAGCTTTCCGCTGAATTTACCGCTGCCCTGGCTGGGTCTACCCCGCGATCGCACCCATTTGCTCCCCGCCATTAGTGCCCAGGCCCCCTTTGCTGACCAAGTGGACTATGCCACCCTTTCCCCCATTGACCTGGGCCTCGGTCCCTTTGGGGAAACTGCCTGTTTTCACCGAGCCAGCCGCACCCTGCTGGTGACCGATGCTCTGGTGTCGATTTCAGCAGAACCGCCAGCAGTGCTAGACCTCGACGCTTACCCGTTGCTGTTCCATGCCAGAGATACCGCCACAGACCCCATTGTCGATACCCCAGAAAACCGCCGCAAGGGTTGGCAGCGCATTGCCCTATTTGCCTTTTACTTTCGTCCCAGCACCCTGGATGTAGCGACCACCGGGGAAATGCTGGAGGAAGCCAAAGCCTCCCCCGATCGCTCCCGCCGCAACTACTTTGGCCTTTACCCCTTTCGCTGGCAACCCGGTTGGCAACAGTCCTTTCAGGCGCTGCACAAGCATGGTCAGTTACAGGTCGCCCCCATCTTGCAAACTTTGATCTTTAACCGGGGTCCAGAGGAGGTGATGACCTGGGCGCAGCACATCGCCACCTGGCAGTTTGAGCAGATTATCCCCGCCCACTTGCAGGCACCCATCCTGGCAGGGCCAACCCAACTACTAGAGGCCTTTCAAGTCTTAACCTCCCCCGCCTATGACCACCCCCAAACCATTCCCGGGGCTGATTTTGGTCTGCTCCAGCAAATTGAAGCTACTCTGCTAAAGGCAAGGATTGCCCGACCCCGACAGCCCCTCGAGAAGATTTCCTAAGCCGACGCCATGGGTGGCGACCACTCTGCCGGTCTTTTGATTCCAGTCCTGGCGATCGCCCCAGCACCCCCTCAAGCTCTAGACCAAGGCCCAAAACCACTTAGCAAGACTGCCCTGTATGCGGCGATGGGGGTGCCGGAGTTTTGGCGATTTAACGGCAGGTTTTGGCGATTTAACGGCAGGGTTTGGCGCATCTATCAACTGCGGGATGGAGGGTATGGGGAATGCAATATCTCCCCCACCTTCCCTATGGTCGCCAAAGACGATCTCTACCAATTCCTGACCACCTGCCAGACGGATGAAGTCGCCGCCGAAATCAACTTTCGCACCTGGCTCAGAACCCAAATCAACAACCCCTCATCCATAGAATAGCCTGAGCTGTCGTGGGCATTAGTCGTTTTGCCTGCGGCCAAACTAACGTGGGTCAGGATTGAGGTGAGTCGAATACATCGCAGCTAACGCATAAAATTGAGAGACAACGATAGTTGCAACCACAATGCTAAGAACGCTTTGGGCTACGGTTCATCACGGAAAAATTGAGCTACTAGAATCCACGGAATTGCCAGAAGGGACAAAGCTTCCGGTCACCCTGCTCCCGGATGATGAGGCTGATTTTTGGGCACAGGCCAGCCAGCCCTCTCTAGATGCCGTGTGGGATAACGCCGAGGATGATGTTTATCAAAAACGATGGGTCTAAAACCCCGTCCTTTAGGACGGATTTATGCTGAGCATGCTAGCATAAGAGTATGATTGTACTAGAGTTCAAGGCGCGGGCAAAGCCTGCTCAAGCCTCCGCCATAGACGAAGCTATCAGGACCGCACAATTCTTGCGGAACAAGGCTTTGCGCTATTGGATGGATAACAAGGGGGTGGGCAAGTATGACCTCAACAAGCTCTGCAAGGAGTTGGCTGAGGAATTTCCGTTTGCCAAAAAGCTCAACTCCATGGCGCGTCAAGCTTCGGCTGAGCGGGCCTGGTCTGCAATCAGTCGGTTCTACGAAAACTGCAAGGCAAAGGTCAAAGGTAAGAAGGGTTTTCCAAGGTTCAAAAAGCACGCACGCTCAGTGGAGTACAAAACCTCTGGCTGGAAGCTGATTGGGCCAAAGCGAATCAAGTTCACGGATGGCTTTGCTATCGGCGAACTGCGCCTGATTGGCACCTACGACCTGGCTCACTACGACGAGTCCAGTATCAAGCGGGTGAGGTTGGTACGGCGGGCCGATGGCTACTATGTGCAGTTCTGCATTCAGGTAGACTCGCCCACCGTTGAGTCCGAACCCGCTGGGAGCACTGTCGGCATTGACCTGGGGCTGAGATACTTCATCGCCACAAGCGGCGGCGAAGTTGTCGCAGTACCCAAGTTTTACCGCCAAGCTGAACAACAGTTGAGCAGAGCCAACCGCAGAAAGTCTAGGAAATTTCGCAAAGGAGTCAAGCCTCAGTCCAAGAACTATCACAAGGCTAGAAAGCGATATGCTCTCAAGCATTTAAGGGTAAGTAGGCAGCGATCAGAGTGGCTAAAGAATCAAGCCCTCCGCCTGTGTCAATCTAACGATTTGATCGCCTACGAAGACTTGAATTTGAAAGGGCTGGTTAAGAATCGCCGCCTAGCTAAGTCGATCAGTGATGCAGGATGGTCAACATTTCGCCGCTGGCTAGAGTATTTTGCTGGCAAGTATGGAAAGGTTGCTGTTGCAGTGCCTCCCCATTACACCAGTCAGAATTGCTCTAGCTGCGGCGAAAGGGTAAAGAAAGCGTTGTCAGTCAGAACGCATAAATGCCCCCACTGCGGGTATGAAGCGGATAGAGACTTGAATGCCGCGATCAACATCTTGCAGCTTGGGCTAAGTAGGGCCGGGCAGGCCCGAACTTTAACGCTTGGGGAGATTGAACCTCTGGCTGAGTTGGAGGAATCCTGCTTAGCTAAGTCCAGTCAGTGAACTAAGAATCCCCGTACCTTTAGGTCGGGGAGTGTCAAGCCGAGCTACTCTAGGCATAAGGCCGGTTTTGTCCATGCAGTTTGAGTGGAATAAACGGAAAAATGCCGCCAACAAAAACCGATTGGGCCAGAATTGATGCCATGACGGATGACGACATTGATACGTCAGACATTCCACCCCTGGGTGAGGAGTTTTTTGCGAAAGCAACGCTGCGGATGCCCCCATCTACGGTTTCTGTGGTGGCTGTGCCTGTGGATGCCGAGACCTTGGGCTGGTTTCAGGCTCAGGGGGAAGGCGCAGAACGACACATGGCAGCGGCACTGAGAATCTATGCCGAAGCCCAAAAGCAAGCGGCCACTCTACATTCAGCGTCTTGACACTGCCTCAGAAAACTTCAAGTCAAATAAGGGCACCTCGAAAAATCCACAAAGGCTGTCTCAATATGAGATCATGGTGCAGTAGAGAACATGACCTCGACGGAACTATGGGACAACAAGGGTTTTGGGACGTAGACGAGTG
>SLIY01000042.1 GCA_007135385.1 Leptolyngbyaceae cyanobacterium CSSed165cm_216 | reverse complement strand
TTAAAGATTCCCCCAAACCCTCCTCTGCACCCGTTGCCAAACCCCAGTACCAGCCACTGGTTTATCTGGTTGAAGATGAAACCCAGACCGTGGTCAACTGGGCCCATGGGGTGGCCCAATCAGACGACACCTATTTTCATCGAGGCCAACGTCTGGCCCGCCGTCTAGGGGTCCACTATCGGCGGGATGGCCTCACCGAGTTTGGCTTTTGGACCCCAGAGCTAATGGCCGACGTGATTCAGTCGGAGCGGACGCTGGAACTGGAAATTTTGACGCCCCTACAGCCGATTAATTTCAGCCAGCCGCAGCAGACGGTGTCTTTTCAGCGCGATCGCATTCCGGTCATGCCCCAGGGGGAATTTGTCTGGGCCGTTGTGGCTGGGGTAAAACCGGGGAGCCGCGATCGCGCCGGTAGCTTTTACTGGTTACGCTATGTGGATGCCGAAGGTCGCCTGCACTCCATCCGCGACCCCCTGGCCTATTCCTTGCCCTATGGGGTCTTTGCCCCCGCCGAGGTCTATGACATGCGCCGCTTACAGCAGCGGCGGGCCGATCTCAGCTACTTTCGTCGCACCGCCGCCCCCAAGGGCCGGGTGGAAGTAGACATTCCCCGGGTGCCCACCCCCACCAACATCCTGCAAATTCATCCCAAAACTGCGTCCCCCGAGGGCACCCTGGAGGGGCTAACCAAGCTTTTCAAACAGATCTCAGACAAGCTGGCCGCTGGGGAAGCGCTAACCGCTGCCGAGGCCGCCTACAGCGGCTACGATGCCGTCCAGTTGCTGCCGGTGGAACCCACCATCGAATATCGGCGAGAAGACACCAATATCGAACACGAGTTCTTCGCCATCGTCGAAGGGGATGGGGATGAAAATACCCCCTTCACCGTCACCCTACGCAAGCCCAATACCCAAAACTGGGGCTATGACGTACCCATTTTGGGGTCGGCGGCCACGAACCCAGCGGTGCTAGGCAGCCTGCGCCCGGATGAGGTGGTGGACTTTATCGCCACCCTGCACAACTTTTCCCAGGGGCCGATTCACCTGATCTACGACCTGGTATACGGCCACGCCGACAACCAGGGCCTGGAACTTCTAGGGCAGCAGTTTTTCAAAGGCCCTAACATGTACGGTCAGGACTTGAACCACCAACTGCCCCAGGTGCGGGCGATTTTGCTAGAAATGCAGCGGCGTAAGCTGAATACCGGGGCCGATGGCATCCGGGTAGATGGTGGCCAAGATTTTCGCTTTTTCAACCCCCTCAGTGGCCGGGTAGAACAAGACGATGTCTACCTGTTGGCCATGAGCGACGTGATCCAGGAGATCTACGGCTACCGGCGGCTGATGTTCACCATTTTTGAAGACGGTCGCCCCTGGCCCGAACCGGGTTGGGAAGAAAAATCCACCTATCTGGAACTGGTGGAAGCCAAGCCGGGTGCCTTTCAGTGGGGACCCTTGGTGTTTGCCCACAACACCCCCACCCTGAAGGGATTTTGGGACCGTAAGTGGCGGCGGGTATGTGAGGTGATCTTTCAGGGGGATCATTGGATTACCGGCTGTGGTAACCACGACACCGTGCGCCGGGGCAACCAAATCGACCTGGATGCCGACATCAACTGGAATTTGGGAGACACCCTGCCCAGAGTTCTCAACCGGGCCTACAACAATCCGGCCACCCTGCTTTGGGTGCATGGCTTTAGCCCAGGCCTGCCCATGGACTTTCTAAATGCCAGCCTGGAAACCCCCTGGGGCTTTTTCCGCAATACGGACGACCGCTACGGCGTGAAAGTGGTGTCTGAGGAGGTGGGCTTCTTAGATTGGCAGATCGAGCCCGATCTCTACCAGCAACCCCAGGCCTTCCCCCAGCTGAAAGCCCTAGGGTTTGAAACCCTCGATCAGCTTAAGGGCTTTGCCCGGGCGCTGCGGGACGCTATGGTAGAAACCGACTACAACCTGGAAGAGGTGGCCCAGATCTGTCAGCACTGTCTGGGAGACAAGGCTGACAAAGGTATTTGTGAAGTGCCTGCCCTGGAGGAACTAAACCAGCCGAGCCTGCCTCGGTTCTTGGCCACCCTAGATGTCCCCAAGCTGAAACAGTTTGCCATGGCCTTCATGGAAGATGGCCATGATATTTGCAATGTCGGCCACTATTTCGATGCCGCTAACCCAGACACCTGCAATTTTGGACTGGCCCTGCGCCAGTTTCGTCGCCAACGACCCTGGCTGCGGGAAAATCTAACTGGCCGCGATCGCTTCAACCGGATCAGCGACGACGAGCGTACCATTTTCTATGGCTACCGCAGTCAGCCCCACCCCCCTAGTGATGCCCTCCCCCAAGAGGTGGTGATGTTGGCCCACATGGGCGGCGACCCGATGACCGTCAGCCCCGGCGACTGGCTACAGTTGGATATTGACCAGTGGCAGGTGGCGTTGGCCAGCCCAGGGCTGAAGCTAACCGGCAAAAAAGCCCTACACAATTTTGAGCTAAAGGACGGTCAAGGGTTATTGCTAGTACCCAACGATCGGCCATAAGCTAACGCCACCTTCACGCCAGCGCCCAGGGCTAGGTTTAATCAAAACCCACAGGCATCTCCCGGCTATGAGGGCGATAATTCCGAAGATTGCTCAAAGAGCTGGTTCGCTTCCTCTAGGATGGTCTCTGGATCTTGGTACTCCGCCTGCTGAATGTACTTGTACTTAAATTCCTCTAGGAGACCGTTCAGGAGCTGTCGCACCTCTGCTGAGGTCTGTTTATCTTGAAGACCTTGACCCAGGGCCGCCCGGAAATTCTGACTGAGCTGCTCGATGATCACCCGCCCCTCTTCGTCAGCGTAGGATTCGGCCAGGACATCGCAGGTGGCCTGGGCCAAATAGGTGGATAGACCGTCTAGGGCATCGCTAGGCATGGCGTTTAGGCCAGGGATCTGTTTCAGACCACCATAGATCTCGTTACGGGTGAGGGCTCCCTTTAAGCTATGGTGCAGCAGCTCCTGTAGATCGGGTTTCACCGTGGGCAGCGCCTGGTAAATGGCCAGCTGAATCAGGCGGTCACTCAGGCGATCAAACTTGCTGTCTGCCGCAGCGGTGCCGCCTTGAGGGGCCTGCCAAAGACCGCCGAAATCGCCGGTCTTGATATTTTGCTGGGTTTGATTGACAAAGCGAACCAGCACAAATTTGGATACCCGGTCTGAGAGATAGGCCGCTGGTTCGTGGGTGATTTGGGCCAGCAGTTTCTCAAGGTTAAAGAGCCCGCTATGGTGGAGTTTGACAGTGGTGGGTAAGATCCTCAGCCAGCGGCCCAGGGGCAACACTAGGGGGAGTTCGTACCATTGCCGGGCGATCGCATCTCCCCAACTGACGCCAGACCGACGCCGGCTCGAACCATAGGTGCGCCCCAGCAGTTCGACGCCAAAGATCACCATAAAAATCGAGTCGATGCGCCAAAATTCATCGACATACTGCCCCATTTCATTGATTTCCCGGTAAAAGTTGCGCTCCAGCAGCGGTCGAATCCGACCTTGAAAAAATCCGATGGCGGGCTCCCAGCCCGTCTCGGCTAAATAGTCCGCCTGCCAAAAGCGGGCAAGGGCTTCCTCCGCGGCAGAGGTTTCCATGTGCCCCCGCAGGCGGCGCTTGAGTTTGGCGAAAACCGGCATCTGGTTCGATACCAGATAGGGATTTTCGCTAATCAGCAGGTGACTTTGGCTCCGCAACTCTATCAAGAGTTCCTGGGTTGATGTCGACTCCAAGCCAGTTTGGGCAACACTGTCGGTCAGCTGATCGACAGTGCGGAGGTAGGTCTGAGTCAGGGGTTGGGGCTCGATGCCCAGTACCGGGTCGTAGAAATGTACAAGGGCTGGGGTATAGCGTAAGTAGAGCCCCCGCAGGGTGACATAGCTGAGGTTAAAGCCGACTAGGGCAAGATTCACCAGCATCAGGATAGCCATTAGCTGATGCCAGCGTCTGCCCCAGTTAATCGTGTGTTCTGCCATGAGGGTCTTAATCTTAAGCGACCACAAAAAAAACCATAGCGAACGACTGCCACTGGCACATCAGTCAAATTGCACAGCTGCGACTCTTCCCAACGACGGAGTCGTCTCTGGCCCCTGCCATCTCATTTTACCGAGTAGGCCAGTCCTAAAACGGAATGTCGTCGTAGCTGGGGTTAGTGGCTGGGTCGCTGGGGGGAGAAGCCACAGGAGAGATAGGAGCAGGAGAAGCCCCCCGGGGGCTCGGGGAAGCTGCCGGATTAGGGGTAACCGCTGGCGGTGCCATGGTCATGGTGCCCAGGGAACTGACGTCATAAATGCGCTGAACCGTCATTTCCGCCTGCTTCTCTTTAAAGCCTTCCGGTCGATCAAACACCATCATCGAGAGCCGTCCCTCCAACAGCACCCGCTGACCGGCCCGGTAGTTTTCTTGAATCTCCTGGGCCAGGTTGCCCCAGCCCACCACTTTCATCTGGGCTGAGGGATCGCCCTCCTTGATACCGGGAAACTGAACCACAAACTCAGCCACAGGGGTCTGGTTATCTGAGGTGTAGCGCAGCTGGGGAGCCTGCACAATTTCTGCCATTAACAGACAGTTGTTCATGGGCTAACAACCTCCTTGATTCCCTGTTCTTTGTCGATAAAGCTTTGCACTTGGCTTTGATACTGGGCCAGGGTAACATCTAGCCACTCGCGATTTTCGCTGTTGGCGAAAATGTGAACTAGGGGTTCCCCGGCATCCGGTAACACCAAAATCCAGTCGTCGGGATTATCCCCCAAAATCTTGACACCATCGATCAACTCTAGCTTTTCTGGCGGATGCTCCTCAACCAGGTAGCGCATCAGCGCCCCTTTCACGGTCCAGGGACAGCGCAGGGTTTGGATGCGGTAGCCGATGCGAGGTAGGTCAGACCAGATTTGCCCCAGGGACCGCTTCTGCAAAGTGAGAATCTCGATCAACTTAGCGACGCAAAACATGGCATCAAAGCCGGGATGCAGTTCTGGGAAGATAAAGCCCATGTCGCCACTCCCCCCTAACACCACGTTGGGGTTTTCTTGGCAGGCTTCCATCAGGGCGGTGGGATTCGCTTTAGTGCGAATCACCTGACCATCGTGGCGACGGGCGATTTGCTCAACCGCACCAGAGGTATGGACGGGCACGACGATGATACCTCGGGGCTGGGTAGTTAACATCATGTGGGTCATCAGGGCGGTCAGCATTTCTCCCCGGATGGGGGAACCCACTTCGTCTACCAAAATTAGCTGTTCACCGTTGGCAGACACCTGGACCCCAAAAGTCGCCCGCAGGGACTGTACCACTTGGCCCAACTGCCCCAGCATCACATCCCGTTCGTCGTTGGATAGGGCTAACTGGCGCAGGCTGGCATTCAGGACGACGGCATCGCAGTCAAATTTGCCTAAGATTTGGGGTAAAACGGCCCCGGAGACCGCATAGACATAGTCAATAACGACTTTGGCTTGGCTGCTGATCAGCGCCTCTACATTCAGGTGCTTTTCAAAGGCGGTGGCATAGGTGGAGACCACTTGGCTGGGGTAAGCAACGGTACCAATTTCGTGAATCTGCGATCGCCGCAGGTCTTCCTTAAAGTAAGCGCCTTCAATCTTTTTCTCTTTACCCTTGGGAATATCGATACCCTGCTGATCAAAGAATTCAATCAGGATATAGTTGGGGCGATCGGGATGCAGGCGCACATGAACCCCGCCAGCCACGCCCAGTTGGGCCAACACACTGCGGGCCACAGGAATCGCTGTTGCCTCTAGGTTTTGGACATTCACCCCCACGGACATCAGACCGGCAATCAGCGATCGCGACACCATCCGGGAAATACTACGCTGATCTCGGGACACCGTCACATGGGACCCAGGCTTGAGGGTAGACCCATAGGCCGCCCCCAGTTTCACCGCAAATTCAGGGGTAATGTCGATGTTGGCTAACCCAGACACCCCCCGCTGACCAAACAGGTTACGCTGGGCCGTATTGCCCCAAATCAAATTAATGTTCAAAGTTGCACCTGACTCAATTCGCTTACTAGGCCAGACCCGCACCCCAGGACTAATTTGCGCCTCTTCCCCAACGGTCGAGAGCGGGCCAATCACAGCCCCTTCTAGCACATGGGAGCGGCGATCAACCCGAGCCCCCCGGGCGATGATACAGGCCCGTAGGTGGACCTCATCCCCAATAATGGCACCGTTCCAAATGATCGGCCGCTTTAGATCAGCATCACTGCCAATGGTGACATTATCACCAATCACTGTCCCCGGTTCCAAAATGGTGCGCGGGCCAATCCGGCAATTGTTGCCAATCAGCACGGGTGGATGAATCTGGACAGACGGATCTATATGAGTATTTTCTCCCGTCCAGACCCCTGGTGATGTTTCCTGGTAAGCATAATCAACCACCACTTTTTGATGCAGGGCATCGTACTGGGACTCTCGATAGGCATCTAAGTGGCCCACATCACACCAATAGCCATCGGCCACATAGCCGAACATCGGTTCCCCTTTCTCCAGCAGCATGGGGAATAAATCTTTGGAAAAATCAGATTCCTGATTCTCAGGCAGGTATTTCAGTACCTCTGGTTCCAGAATATAAGTGCCCGTGTTCACCGTGTCCGAGAAAATTTCACTGGTGGAGGGCTTCTCTAGAAACCGCTGAATCCGATTGTCACTGTCCGTGATCACCACCCCGAACTCAATCGGATTGGGCACCCGAGTCAGCACTAGGGTAGCCTTTGACCCTTTTGCCTTATGAAACCGAATCGCCGCTTGCAGGTCAAAGTCAGTGACGCCGTCCCCACTAATGACCAAGAAGGTATCGTCCAACAGGTCTGCAATGTTCTTAACACAGCCAGCTGTGCCCAAAGGTTGGTCCTCTTCAACCGCATAGGTCATCTGAATGCCAAAGTCGCGACCATCATGGAAGTAATCGCGCATCACATCCGGCAGGTAGAAGAGGGTCGCAATAATCTCAGTGATACCGTTACGCTTCAGTAGATTGACGATGTGCTCGGCAATGGGGCGGTTAAGAATCGGCACCATTGGTTTGGGCAAGTCACAGGTTAAGGGCCGTAGACGAGTCCCTGAACCACCGGCCATTAGCACTGCACGCATAT
>SLIY01000017.1 GCA_007135385.1 Leptolyngbyaceae cyanobacterium CSSed165cm_216 | reverse complement strand
TAGACCCTGAAACCTTAGCCACGTTTCGGGTGGATTGGCACCCATTAGAGGATCTGCCCAAGTGGGCCATCACAATAAATCCGGCTTAAGCGGGGGACTTATTTTTCAGCAGATCCCTAAAACCGTCTTACTAAAAAACGCCTCCCGATGAAAGCCGTTGCCCTCACCCACTACCTGCCCATCAGCGACCCCCAGGCGCTCTTCGACACCGAGCTGCCCCAGCCCAGCCCCACCGGCCACGACATTTTGGTGCGGGTAGAGGCGGTCTCGGTCAACCCCGTCGACACCAAAGTGCGCGCCCCCAAAGACAAGGTCGAAGACAGTCCTAAGGTTTTGGGCTACGACGCAGCGGGCGTGGTCGAAAGCGTAGGCGATGGGGTGACGCGCTTTAATCTGGGCGATCGGGTCTACTACTCAGGAGACATCACTCGCCCCGGCACCAATGCTGAGTTTCAGCTGGTAGATGAGCGCCTTGTGGGTAAATTGCCCCAATCGCTAACCTTTGCCGAGGCGGCGGCCCTGCCCCTAACTACCATCACCGCCTGGGAAGCTCTATTTACCCGGCTGAGCATCGACCGGGCGGGGAGCAATCGAGGCCAGTCGATCTTGATCATCGGTGGGGCCGGGGGCGTAGGGTCGATCGCCATTCAGCTGGCCAAACTGGCGGGCCTGGTGGTGATCGCCACTGCCGCACGCCCCCAGTCGCAAGCCTGGGTGAAACAGCTAGGGGCCGACCACACCGTGGACTACAGCGAAGCCATGATCGAAAAAATGGCCCAGCTGGGCCACCGCGAGGTCGACTTTATTGCCAACTTCAACAACACCGACGCCTACTGGGCCGTGATGGCCGAGCTAATTCGCCCCCAGGGCAAAATCGTCGGCATCGTCGGCAACCAAGACCCGCTGGACTTGAACCTGCTGAAGACCAAAAGCGCCAGCTTCACCTGGGAGTTTATGTTTACCCGATCGATGTATCAAACCGCCGACATGGCCGACCAGGGCCAGCTGCTGGATCAAGTCGCCGCCCTGGTGGATGCGGGTAAGCTGCGCACTACCCTGGGGGAGACCCTCTCGCCCATCAACGCCGCTAACCTGCGCCAGGCCCATAGGCAGATCGAGTCGGGGCGGACGATTGGCAAGCTGGTGTTAGAAGGCTGGGATAGATAGCTAAAGCGTTTACCTGTGTAAACGCTTTAGCTATCTATTACTTCACCGAAACGCGACCATCGGCTTCGATGGTGATGCTGCGATCGCTCGGTTCACTGGGCGCGCTATACACTTCAACCCGCAGCGTATTGGGCGCAGGGCGACCCAGCCGGGCGCGGACGGGCAACCGATCCTGCGACCAGAAAAATACCGAGGGATTGGGCTGGGCCGTCCAACCCACCTGCACTTCGACGGTGTTGCCGGTGTAGAGGACGCGGGGGCCGAGCAGGGGCGGCTGCTCTAGACTGAGGGGGTGGCTACCCACGTTGACGACTTGAATGGTGATACGATCGCCGGGCGTAAACTGGATCTGCCCCGACGCGCAGTCGACGGTGCAGGGGGCGGCCACCGCAGCAGGCACGCTCCATAGCCAGGCCGTCAGACCCAGCACACATCCCCCAATCAAAAAACCAGCAGGCAAAAGCTTCTTCACAGCAACGATCCTCACACAGGAAAACGGATCTTTTGTTGTAGTCGCTACCAAGCTGCACTGGGGTCACATCTACACATCTTGTAGGAATTGGGTCTGGCCTCCACTACCACTGACCGTGGCTGTGCTTCAGGTACTTGCACCTATGACTGCCCCCTTGGCCAGTCTGCCCATTCAAACAGAGCGTATAGACCGATAGCCAGTCGCTGGCTCAGGAACTTGGGCGCTTTTGGCGCCAGTAGGGTGAGAGGCGACGGCTCTGGTCTGGTGTACTGGAATTCTTTAGCCAAAGTAGGCGGGCTCGTTGCCAGGGGTCCATTTAATGTTGCAGCCAATGCTGGGCTTTTGCTCGGTCGGCACCGGTTGCCCAGCCAGTGCCGTATCGAGGGCCGATCGCAGGTCTTTACCGGTCACGGGCACATCATTACCGGGACGGCTATCGTCGAGTTGCCCTCGATACACGAGCTTTTGATCGCCGTCGAACACAAAGAAGTCCGGAGTGCAGGCGGCGGTGTAGCGCTTGGCCACCGCTTGGCTTTCATCAAAGCAGTAGGGAAAGGTAAACCCTAAATCCAGAGCCTGGGCTTTGAGGTGTTCTGGGCCATCCTGGGGGTGAGTTTCTAAGCTATTGGCACTGATCGCCACAATACTTAAGCCGTTCGTTCCATAGTCTTGGCCAATGCGAGCCAGTTCCTGTTCCACATGTTTCACAAACGGGCAGTGGCGACAAATAAACATCACCAGCAGGGCGGGGGCTCCGGCAAAGCTATCCAGGGTAACTGTTTGGCCCGTGACCACATCGGGCAGGGCAAAGTCAGGGGCAGTGGTGCCCAGGGGCAACATTGTCGATTCCACCATCACCATGGGTTAGACCTCCTGCTGTTTTTTCTATAGTACTGGCTAGAGCAGCGGATCATCCCCAGTCATTCATCGCGCCGGGTGGCAGATGGACAAACTCACTAGGGTCGTGGTCTGTAAGGTTTTGGCCAAGCCTGGCATCACACCGATGAGCCGATACCGGAGCTAGTCTACAGTGGCAGGGGTAGCCTCAGGGCTGTTGCCGGTTGGTTTTATTCGCTGAGAAACGATGAAATCTGAACAGATTGGTTTGCTGGTGGTGGTTATCAGTGCGGTGCTGCTGGTGATGTACGCCCAGGACCGTAATAGCTACTGCCGTAGAATTGGGCAGCGTAATTTCAACTGTATCTTTCAGCTTAACTAGGCTGCGGTATTGCCTCGCCATGTGAGGTACAGGCTGCCCGTAGAGATACCCGCTCAGCCTTGCGGATGAGCGAGTTCCCCAGACTGGCACCCGGTGGCTACAATAAGAAGATTGAGATTTTTTAGTCTCAGTTGATGGGGCAGTCTTTAGGGATGATGGCCCTAAACCTCTGACTTTACACCTTCAAATTAATTTTCCCCTACTGCCATGCCACTGCCTATTGTTGCGGTTATCGGTCGCCCGAATGTGGGCAAATCTACCCTGGTGAACCGCCTGGCCGGGGGCAAAGAGGCGATTGTCCATGACCAGCCGGGGATGACCCGCGATCGCACCTATCAGCCGGCCTTTTGGTGCGATCGCGACTACTTAGTGGTGGATACCGGTGGCCTGGTATTTGACGACGACACCGAGTTTTTGCCCTACATTCGCGAACAGGCCCAGATGGCCCTGACCGAAGCCAGTGCGGCGGTACTGGTGGTCGATGGGCAAACCGGTCCCACCGAGGCCGATCGCGAGATCGCCACCTGGCTCAGACAGCAATCGGTACCGATACTACTGGCGGTGAATAAATGCGAATCCATCGATCAGGGCATTGTGCAGGCGGCCCAGTTTTGGGAACTGGGGCTGGGGGAACCCTACCCGGTATCAGGGATTCATGGTAACGGCACAGGGGAACTGCTGGACGCCCTGGTGGAATACCTGCCGGAAACCGTCGAAGCCGATGTCCCAGATGAGATCAAAGTGGCGATTGTGGGGCGGCCCAACGTGGGCAAATCCAGCCTGCTCAATGCCTTTGTGGGAGAATCTCGCGCCATTGTCAGCCCCATTTCTGGCACCACCCGCGACGCCATCGATATGCAGGTCACCTACGACGATCAGCTCTACCGCCTGGTGGATACGGCGGGCATTCGTAAAAAGCGAAGTGTAGACTATGGTCCCGAGTTTTTTGGGATTAACCGAGCCTTTAAGGCGATCCGGCGGGCGGATGTGGTGCTGCTGGTGATCGATGCCCTAGATGGGGTGACCGAGCAAGACCAGAAACTAGCCGGTCGCATCGAAGCCGACGGTCGCGCCTGCGTGATTGTGGTCAACAAGTGGGATGCGGTGGAAAAAGACAGCTACACCATCTACGACTTTGACCATCAAATTGCCGCCCGGCTTAATTTTCTGAATTGGGCCAAGCGCATCTATGTCAGCGCTAAGACAGGTCAGCGGGTGCCCAAAATTTTGGCGCTGGTTAACCAGGCGGTAGAACAGCATCGGCGTCGGGTCAGTACATCGGTGGTCAATGAGGTGTTAGAAGAAGCTACCAAATGGCATACGCCCCCCACCACCCGCCAGGGGCGCCAGGGGCGGATTTACTATGGCACCCAGGTCACGGCCCGTCCCCCTTCGTTTACCCTATTTGTAAATGATCCCAAGCTGCTCAAAGACAACTACCGCCGCTATGTGGAACGACAGTTTCGCGAAAACCTGGGCTTTGAAGGCACCCCAATTCGGTTTTTCTGGCGGGGCAAGGCGATGCGCGACCTAGAGCGGGGTAGCGCCAATCGGGCCACCAAGGTGTAGGAACTTTGGATTTTGGATTGGCGATGGGCGATGGGGGAGCGATAGGTTTTAGAGGCTTTCACCCAATTCATCCAAAATCCAAAATCGCGAATCCAAAATTGGCCACGCTAGCAAACGCCCTCCCAAAACTCCATGGATCTTCTGCGATCGCTCCCCATTGGTCTTTACCTAGAGCAACCCATTACCTGGCTGCATCGGCTTGATCCCCGGGTGAAAATGGCCTGGCTGATGAGCATTTTGGTCACGCCAATTCTGGCCAATGGCTACTGGCGGTTTGCCCTAGTGGGGCTGCTCCTGCTGCTGACCCTGATGGCCCAAATCCCCTTCCGGGTAGCCCGGCGCCAGTTGGGCTGGCTAATTCTGCTCAGTTCTGCAGTAATGCTGCTCACCTTTGTCATGCCCGATGGCTTACAGGTGGACCAGGCCCCCCGCCTACCCACCCCGGCAGATACGGCGGTGCTAGCCGATCCCCCGGAGCAGCTGCCAGACCTGCCCCAGCCCACCGCCTACCGCTATGTGCTGGTGGACTGGGGCATGATTACCGTTACCCGGCGATCGCTCGACCTGGGTATCCGCATCGGTACCCTGCTGTTCACCCTGATCTACGGCACCAACCTCTACCTGCTGACCACGGCGCCCGAAGAAATCACCCTGGCCCTAGAAACCCTGATGGCACCTCTACGGTGGTTTCGCCTGCCGGTTACAGAAATTGCCCTGACGGTGACCCTGTCCCTGCGGTTTATTCCGCTGGTGCTCGAAGAAGTCCAAAACCTGGTGCGATCCGTGCAAACCCGGGCCATCAACTGGAAGAAGCTGGGCTTTAAGGGGTCGGCCCAGGTATGGTTAACCGTGGTCGAACGACTGCTGGAAAATCTCCTCCTCCGGGCGGAGCAAATTGCCGCCGCCATGGAGGTGCGCGGCTTTACCAGCCCCAACGAGCATCAGGTGCGCTGGTACCAACTGGTGCTGCGCCGTTGGGATTGGTTTGCCCTCGGGTTGCTGGTGGTATTTTGGTGGGCCAGACTGATGTGGGGGGGAGAGGGTTGACCCAACAACAGCCATGGCAGGTGCGATCGCATCCGCTCCAGCAGCGCACCGGCACTGACATTTTTCAAGCCCTCTATGGTCATCTGCTCGGGCAGCCCCCCAGCCTTCATACCCTGACCGCTCTGCTGGAGAGCCCCTACCCCCTATCGGCCATGGCTCACCATCACCATAGCCGCTACTCGATTTGTGCGGGGCCGCCGCGCTGGGTCCAGGGGCAACCGCGGCTATGGACCCCTAGCATTGGCTACATCCTGCCCACCCTAGCCCAACGCCTGCAGGAGGGGCAAACCCTAGCTTTGTTGGGCGACGAAGCCGATCTAGCCAATCACACGTTGCCCTTTACCGGTGGCTGGTTGGGCTGGCTGGGGTATGACTTGGCCTGGGAAATTGAGCGACTGCCCCAGCATCGCCCCGATACCCTGCCCTTTCCGGTGGCCCTATGGTACGAACCCAGTACCTTTGCCGTTCTCGACCACCAGGCACAACGCCTCTGGCTGGGGGCCTCTTCCCCCCAGGAGCTAGATGCCCTGGAAAAAACATGGCGCTCTGCCCCAGCCCAGCCCGGGATAGACCCCAACACCGAGCCAGAGGCGCCAATCCTCAGCTTGGGTATGGGCCAGCTGGACTACGAGGCGGCTGTGGTCAAGGCCAAGCAGCATATTCGAGCTGGCGACGTGTTTCAGGTCAACCTCTCTCTGCGGTTTGCCAGCGCTACCACCACCCACAGTTGGTCGCTGTATCGCCGCCTCCATGCCATCAACCCATCCCCCTTCGCCTGCTACTGGCGTACCCCCTGGGGTGATGCGATCAGCTGCTCCCCTGAACGCTTAATCCAATTACGCGGAGATACCGCCCAAACTCGGCCGATTGCTGGCACCCGACCTAGGGGCCACACGGCTGAGCGCGATCGCCACTACACAGAAACCCTGCTCAACAATCCCAAAGAGCGAGCCGAACACATCATGCTGGTTGATCTAGAGCGCAACGATCTAGGGCGGGTATGCCAGTGGGGTTCGGTGCAGGTGAACGAGCTGCTAACCGTCGAGTATTACAGCCACGTCATGCACCTGGTGAGCAATGTGGTGGGGCAACTACAACCGGGGTACACAGCGGTTGACTTAATCCGGGCCGGATTCCCAGGGGGCACGATCACCGGTTGTCCCAAGGTGCGCTGCATGGAAATTATTGAGGCCATTGAACCGGTGCGACGCAGTTTGTTTTACGGGTCCTGCGGCTACCTAGACCGACGGGGGCAACTTGATTTAAATATATTGATTCGCACCCTCCTTTATGGGCATCCTCAGGACACTACCCATGCCGCCACCGTCTGGGGACAGGTGGGAGCCGGGATTGTAGCGGATAGCGATCCCCAGCGGGAATGGTTCGAGTCTCTGCAAAAAGCTAAGGCTCAACGCTTAGCCCTGGGGTTATGAGCAATCCGCCATTCGTCACAATCTAAAGTATTTTGCATGCAGAATGCACAACAAGTTTTAGAATGCATGTGGCGAATGTAGCTGACACAATGGAACTGACACATTGAGGCATTCCCAATAGAGACTCCATCTTCTTTCATAACTTGAATGAGCACAGAAACTTACCTCAACCATCCTAATTTTGGCCTGCTCTTCAGGGTGTGCATGGTAGATGACGGTCAAGAGTTATTTGCTACCCTGTA
>SLIY01000161.1 GCA_007135385.1 Leptolyngbyaceae cyanobacterium CSSed165cm_216 | reverse complement strand
GGTGGCCGCCAGGGTTTGATTCAGAATCTTGGTAACCTGCGATCGCGCTTCAATCGGCAGGTCAATCCGGGTCGGGTAAAACCGACGGTTAGTTTTTGCTTTGGTGGGAGTTGCAACCATATGCCCTCTTCAATCAATAAACGTCAAACAAAACAAACGAGACACAAAACAGTCAATATGCCTTTCAACTCTTGGATCTGTACAGTCTGCACAGACGATTAGCAGCAGACTATCTCTGACCTCTCTAAATCATACTCATTATGAGTACGACTTGCAAGGTTCTCCGATCTGGTAGATTTTGAAATGGATCACCAGCTTTCGACAGGTCATGGCAAGACGGCGTTGCCCCCCTGAATATGGGGAACCTATTCTTTACTCTATCCCTAGAGAAATGTCTGGGTCTGTATCCCAAGGCAGACATTTGAAGAGGTGAACTGCCTCAAATGGTGGGTGGCTACTGACCAAACTCCAGGCGTACTTGCTCGACGATTGCCGCTGTCACTTCTTCGGCCCCCAAGTCCCGGGCCACATCTTCAATTCGTTTGCGGGCCTGAGAGCGTACAAAAAAGGGGATGTTCTTCAGTTTGACTTGGGCCTCAACCGACCAGGAAAGACTATCTGCCATTACCGCAGCTCGCTAAAGATAACAACCTTTGCCCTTCATCCTATCGGCAGTTATCAGGCTAATGTAAGGTTTTTGCCAAGGTGTAACGTTCTGTCAGGAATTCCCCCACCTGGTGACGTAGATTATGGTGTCAGTTGACCCACATCACTCCTGCCCTTTCGCTGGGTCAGTACAGTGATGGCTGGTGGCTTCATCCCAGACAACCGAGTCTGGGTTTCCGCGAGTGTTAAGGGCTGAACCCGCTTCATCCTCAAGGGGTTCTACGGGTAGCCCCTAAACCGTTGTTCTAAAGTTCCTAACCCCTGGGAATACTGGAAGTATCACCGACTGACGGCCCATCTGTACGCGTTACAAAAGAGTGTCATGGTAGCAACCCCCCGATACATCCAAGATGATGCCCCCTCTAAGGCGGTTCTCACCGAGCCAGCAGTCCCCCAGGATGACCCGGGTGATGATATGGACACTATGCCCCCGGTGGACTTTTCTGCCGATGACGCTGACCCCGCTGACCTAGAGGCTGACACCGCTGCGGTGCTGAAGAATCGTCGTACCACTGATCTGGTTCGCCTCTATCTGCAAGAAATTGGCCGCGTCCCCCTGCTGGAGCAGGATGAAGAAGTGGCCGAAGCCCAGCGGGTTCAGGGCTACATGCAACTGCTGGAACAACTTGACCAGGCGGCTGAGGGCAGTAGTGGTGTATTGGCCACCTACAGTACCCTGCTCAAAACCCGCGATCGCCTCTCCTCTCAACTGGGCTATCGTCCGTCCCTAGAACGTTGGGCCGCAGCAGCGGGGGTGCCTAGCGCCGACCTGAAGCCCACCCTGGGGCAAGGTAAACGGGCCTGGGCTGAGCTCAGTGGCTTGACTGTGCCTGAACTCGAAACCGCGATCGCCGAGGGGATTCGAGCCAAAGAGCACATGATTAAAGCCAACCTGCGACTGGTGGTGTCGGTGGCGAAAAAATATCAGAACCGGGGCCTAGAGTTGCTGGATTTAATTCAGGAAGGCACCCTGGGCCTAGAGCGAGCGGTGGAAAAATTTGACCCCACCAAGGGCTATCGCTTTAGCACCTATGCCTACTGGTGGATTCGTCAAGGCATTACCCGGGCGATCGCCACCCAAAGCCGCACCATTCGGCTGCCTGTTCACATCACTGAAAAGCTGAACAAAATTAAGAAAGCCCAGCGCAAACTGTCCCAAGAGAAAGGCCGCACCCCCTCTATTGAAGATGTTGCTCGGGAACTGGATATGACTGGTCCCCAAGTGCGGGAAGTGCTGCTACGGGTGCCCCGCGCTGTGTCACTCGAAACCAAGGTGGGCAAAGACCGCGATACCGAACTGGGTGAATTGCTGGAAACCGATAGCATCTCTCCAGAGGAAATGCTAATTCGCGATTCCCTGCGGCGAGACCTACAGCAACTGATGGCAGACCTTACGACCCGCGAACAAGACGTGATTAAGATGCGGTTTGGGCTGGGGGATGGCACCCCCTATTCTCTGGCTGAAATTGGCCGTGCCTTAGAACTGTCCCGAGAACGGGTGCGGCAAATTGAATCTAAAGCCCTACAAAAGCTGCGCCAACCTAAGCGCCGTAACCGCATCAGAGACTACCTGGAAGCCCTTAGCTAAAAATCAGACCGTAGAAGGCAGTTCCCCGCTCACTCCGCAGGAGTGAGCACAATATGAAAGCAACAACAATGTCGCCCATGGGGAAACAACTGGCCTGATTTGACAGGAACTGGCTTTTTTTTAGGAGCGCCTGATTCAGTACACAGCACTGGATCAGGCGCTCCCATAGCGTAACTGCGGTCGACTTGCGGCGGGTGACCTACCTCCAACGCACGCAGCCCGACCAGCCCGCTGACCCAGTGCGCTTGTCGGCGATTGCTAAGCCACCGAAGTGACCGCTGTATCCCACGGATGGGGTATCTCCCCTGTCTTTGCTCAGCTTTTCACTGCTATCAGAAAATCCAATCGCCCCACGTATGGATTTCTAAATCAAAAGTGCTATCTTTTTTTTATAGACTTAAGTCGATGCAGAAGTCTTTATTATTTATCAGAGTCAATGAAAGGATGTAGGTGCTGCCATGGGCATCACGAATCGAGTCCATTTCCGTAATCTGCGGGGCGATATATTTGGTGGCGTCACAGCGGCGGTGATTGCCTTGCCTATGGCCCTCGCCTTTGGCGTCGCCTCCGATGCCGGGGCCGCCTCCGGTCTTTACGGGGCGGTGATCGTTGGTTTTTTTGCGGCATTGTTTGGGGGTACGCCGACCCTGATTTCAGAACCTACTGGTCCGATGACGGTAGTGTTCACAGCCGTGATCGTCCAGATGATGGCGGCCAACCCTGAAAACGGCATGGCCATGGCCTTTACCGTGGTGATGCTGGCGGGGCTGTTTCAGGTGATCTTTGGTCTGCTCAAATTGGGGCGCTATGTCACCCTGATGCCCTACCCAGTGATTTCAGGGTTCATGTCGGGCATCGGCATTATTCTAATTATCCTGCAATTGGGGCCTTTTTTAGGCCATGCTGCCCCCCCCGGTGGTGTGATCGGCACCCTCACCCGCTTCCCTGAAATGGTGAGTACCCTGGATCCGGCGGAGGTGGCTCTAGGAGGATTGTCCCTGGCGGTGCTGTTTTTAATGCCCAAGTCGTTGAAGCGCTGGGTGCCGCCGCAATTGTTGGTGCTGGTGGCGGGTACCCTGTTGGCCTTGACGGTCTTCTCGGGAGCTGACCTGCGGTTGATTGGTGACATTCCTACCGGTCTGCCCCACTGGCAGCTGCCCCATTTTCAGCCTGCCCAGGTGCAAACCATGCTGATTAACGGTTTGGTGTTGGGGATGCTGGGCTGCATTGATGCCCTGCTGACGGCGATGATTGCTGACAGCATTACCCGCACCCAAAGCGATCCTAACAAGGAGTTGATTGGTCAGGGCATCGGCAACCTGATGTCGGGGTTGTTTGGTGGTATGCCAGGGGCAGGGGCCACCATGGGTACCGTGGTGAATATTCAAGCTGGGGGCAGGACAGCGCTGTCAGGGCTGGTGCGGGCCGGTATTCTACTGCTGGTGGTGCTGTGGGCAGCACCGTTAACCAGGGTAATTCCCCTGGCCGTGTTGGCGGGCATCGCGGTCAAGGTGGGCTTCGACATTTTGGACTGGAGCTTTTTGCGGCGGGCCCATCATGTCTCCTGGAAAGGCACCGTCATCATGTACGGGGTGATGTTTCTGACGGTGTTTGTCGATCTGATTGTGGCCGTGGGCGTGGGGGTGTTTATTGCCAACCTCCTCACCATCGATCGCCTCAGTAGCCTCCAGTCTGAACAGGTGAAAACCCTGACTGACTTTGACAGCGATCTGCCGCTGACCGCAGAGGAAGAGGCCCTGTTGAATCGAGCCAAGGGGCGGATTCTAGTGTTTCATCTGAATGGGCCGATGATTTTTGGGGTGGCCAGGGCGATCGCCCAGGAGCACACCGCTATGGCTGACCATGATGTGTTGATTGTAGACTTACAGGATGTGCCTCACCTCGGGGTAACAGCGGCCCTGGCGTTGGAAAATGCTATCCAAGACGCCATTGAAGCTCAGCGTCAGGTGTTTTTGGTGGGGGCCCGGGGTAAAACCCTAAGCCGGTTGGAGAAGCTAGGCGTGCTGCGGTTTGTGCCGTCTGATCAGTTGATGGCCACTCGCACCGAAGCCCTGAAGGTCGCTCTGCGCCAATTAGCAGCGATTGACGGTCAGGACATCCTCAGCCGACCAGGGGAACCGCAAAGCACGACCCTGTAGTAGGGTAAGTGCTAGGGGTATGCTTGCCCTTTAATGCTTTATCCGGCTCATCCTTCCATGTCTACGCTCTACACCCAGATTTTTCGTCTCAGCGGCGAGCATCCGGCCCTGTTTTGGTTAGGTCTACTGGGATTGACGGCTCTGGTGGCCTGGGTGGTAGGGAGCCTGGGGTCTCGGGGGGTGACCTGGTTGCTGCGCCGTCTCACCTCCAACCGCACCGATGAATTCTACGATCGCGTCATTTATCCCCAGCGACAGTTGCTGGGGGTGGTGCTAGGGCTAGGGCTCCTGGATATAGGTCTGTGGTTGGTGCTCGATCAGGACTTGCAGGTGCGCTGGTATTCAGGGATAGAGGTGCCGATTACCCTGGCCTTTACCCTAGCCCTGGGTTGGTTCCTAATTCGCAGCTTCCGCGCCTATTTCGACTCTTACCTGCTCGATGCCGCGCTCAAAACTGGGCGCAAGACCAACAGTGAATTGCTGGTGCTGGGGCGGGTGGCGGCCTATATTACGATTGTGGTGCTGCTCACCTTGATCTTTGGCCAAGCCCACAATCTGAACATTGTTGGCATTGTGGCCAGTCTAGGGGTAGGGGGGATCGCCGTCGCCTTTGCAGCCCAAAAGGTGCTGGAGCAATTGCTAGGAGGCATTGTGATCTATGTGGATCGCCCCTTTGGCGTCGACGACTACATTGGGTTGTCCGACGGCACCTTTGGCCGGGTCGAGGCGATCGGACTGCGCTCCACCAAAATCCGCAACTCTGGTAAAGGCACCGTTGCCATTGTGCCCAATAATATAATTATTCAGTCCACCGTAGAAAATTTCTCGGGGGCCAAAAAAGTGATGGCCCTAGTTTATTTAAATGTGTATCGTCGGGTTACCGAAGAAGAAAAAGCCCTGATTCGGCAGGTGATTTTAGAAAGCACCCAGGATATTTTCGGCATTGACCCCCGCAGTACCGATATCGCCTTTCGCGACATGGACGATGGTCGCCTGACCCAGGTGCAGATTACCTTCTTTATCCTGGGTTCAGGGGAGGTGTCTATGGATATCCGACGTCAGCTCTTAGATATTGCTAGTCAAAAGTTGACGGTGCAGCTCAAGACCTATGGCATCTCCTTTGAGCTGGAAGAACCGACGATTTATGTTGATTCCCCGATTACTGTTTAAGCTTTAGCACTATTCATTCGTGATTCTTCAAGACCTGCTAAACCTGTTTCAAATTGAGCTGCCTCAAATCCCCAACTTCATCACGTTTCTGGTGGCTCTGCTGTTGTCCATCCTAGTAGGTCGTCATACCCCTAGCATTGTCAGGTTTTTTCTGAATCGATTTTCCCCAGGCCAATCTAGCCCCATGGCTAAAAACTTTATTCAGCCAGTACAGGGAACCTTGAGGCTAGCCGGCACCTTTTTACTTATATCCCTGTCTATGGTGTGGTTACAGCCGGAATATCCTGGTCTATATAACTTTTTTCGGCCTTTTGTGGATTTTGCCACCATTGCCAGTGTGGCCTGGCTGATCTCTCGTCTGTTTCGGCAGGCGGTGCGCATTTACGGCATCGACCTACTCCGTCGCCTCGGGCGAGAAGTCGACGAGTTACTTCTCGTGTTTGAGACCTTAGTCAATGTGGTGATTGGCTTTATTGCCATGCTGGCCTTTGCCCAAAGTCAAAACTTCAACATTGTGGGGCTAATTGCTAGCTTGGGGATTGGGGGGGTGGCCCTGGGGCTGGCGGCCCAGACCATTCTGGAACAGTTGCTCAGCACCATTGTGATTTATCTCGATCGGCCGTTTATTCCTGGGGAATACATTCGGTTGAACAATGGACAGCTCTGTCGGGTCGAGTCGGTAGGGTTGCGCTCCACTAAAATTCGCACGGCGGCCAAAAGTACGCTGATCATCGTGCCTAACTCAAAGCTGGTTAAAGAAGAGATTGAAAATGTCAGCCGGGCTAAAAAAGTGATGGTGCTGCTGTACTTAGACTTTGTGCGCCTGCTGTCTGAAGAAGATGCCGCCCTGGTCAAGCAGGTGGTGACCAAATGCACTAACTCGCTATTTGGCATTGATCCAGGCAGTACGAGTATCCATTTTTCGGGCGGGGCGGTGGACGAGAATGGCCGATCAAATCGGTTTAGTGCTAACCGGGCTCGGGTCACGTTTTTTATTTTGGGGTCTAACGACAACTCAATTCAGCTACGCAAGCGGCTGCTAGAGCTAGCCAATGACAATATCGCCGAGCAACTGCGGGCCTACGGGATTGAATTTACGGTGCAGGATCCCACCATTTATGTTGAGTCTCCAGTTACCCTGTAGCGATCGCCAGAGCGCTGGGCTGTCACAGGTTTGCCTGACTATCGGGATGTAGATTTGGAGAAATCCGCAAATTTACGTATAAAGATTTTCCTGACTGGGGTGGTTTGCTTCCGTAACAAGGAGTAGAAGCGCTAAGAAAACTCACTCCTATGGAAACGTCTTTAGACCGTGCTGTGATCCGTCACTTAGCCCATACCACCAGTTTGGGCTTACTGATCACCTTGCCAACCTTGACCCTTCTCCAAAGCGTTGGGGTAGGTATACCAACTAACACCCATATTGTTGACCCCAATGATGACGACCGGGGCAGTGGCCGCGTGGCCGCTGTGCATCCGGTGTTGCTGAGTTGGCGGGGCAGTGGCCGAGTTGGTGCTGATCCGACTCAGCAAGCCTCCCCTGTCAGGCCCATGGCGCCCCCCTTGGCTTATCGGGGCACTGGTCGGCTAGGGGGTGACGCCTCCGAGCAAGCAGCCTATCGTGGCACCGGTCGGCTAGGGGGTGATGCCTCCGAGCAAGTGGCCTATCGTGGCACCGGTCGGCTAGGGGGTGATGCCTCCGAGCAAGCGGCCTACCGTGGCAGTCCAGTAGGCTAAGGAATAGCTGAGAGGCCATCTCTTTTAAGCCAGTCGCAGAATTTGGCGCGCTCAAGATACCAGCAAAGCGGTATAACTGGTAAGAGTGCATCTGCGTATATTGATTGTTAACCCCAAAGCTCGACTGAGGCATTGGACCTCAGAGTTACCTAGCCAAGGTTTTGCCTGGGGCATGGGTATAACTGCCTGAGCTTCAGGACTGACTCAATCCAATATTTATAGTTTCTCTAAACAACTTATTTTAATCTTTACCTGAATAAGGCTAAAGTTATGGCCTGTTTCGGGTAGTTCTCTGGTGGTATGGCGCGAGCCAGCCATTGATGTTGTACTCAATCGTGTTCTGATGGCAGATTCTTTTTCCCCAGCGGCCCAAGCCTTGCCTACGGTTCAAGACGAGGAGTTAATTCGCCGCCTTAGCCCCAGCGCCATCGATCAAATTCTGCTTTACATTGCCTTTAGTGCCATGCGCACGGGGGGGCATCGCCACGGTGCTTTCTTGGATGCGGCCGCGACAGCAGCCAAGTGTGCCATCTATATGACCTATGTCGAGCAGGGGGAAAACCTGCGGATGACTGGGCACCTGCACCATATCGAACCCAAGCGGGTAAAAGCGATTGTCGAAGAAATGCGCCAGGCGCTGACTGAAGGCAAGTTGCTGAAAATGTTGGGCTCTCAAGAGCCTCGCTATCTGATTCAATTTCCTTATGTGTGGCTGAACCGATATCCTTGGTGGCCTGGGCGATCGCGGGTATCTGGCACTTCCCTGGCCCCAGCGGAGCGGTCCCATTTGGAGAATAAGCTGGGGGCTGATTGTCCAGATGCGCAAATTATCAATTCTTTCCAATTTCTAGAACTGATTGAAATTCTGCATGAAAAGTCCCAGGATGACCTACCGGCTCAGCGATGTGTACCGCTCAGCGATGCCTTAGCTGAGCATATCCGGCGACGGCTGATTTATTCTGGTACCGTAACCCGCATTGATGCTTACTGGGGAGCCTCCTACTATGGTTTGGCGCGCTCGTCCTATGCCCCAGAAGATGACCAGGAACGGCTCTATTCCATGGTTGAGGACACAGCTCAGTATTTTCGGATGATGCGGGAATGGGCCAACCGGGCATCGGGAACCATGCGGGTTCTGGAGGAATTAGATATTCCTGAGCAGAACCGGGAGACGGCGCTGAAGGAGTTGGATCAGGTGATTCGGGCTTGGGCCGACAAATACCACCAGCCTGGGGGGGAGCCCACCCTGTTGCAGATGGTGGTCGGGCATCAGTAACCCATTAAACCCATTATCAGTAACTTATTATCAGTAACCCATTAACGGTGGCGAGGGCTGCGACCAAAGCTGGGTAACTCAACAGCCGCAATGGATTTGATCTTTTTCTGCGATCGCAGTGGGTAGACCAGCGGCGATGGCGATCGTGAGGCCCCGGGGCTGGAGCGGTGAGCGGCTGAGGCCATCGCTGGGATAGGGCTGGGAGCCGTCTCTAGCGGGGTGGCTTGAGTCGGCATCACCTCCTCCGGCGGCGGCGCAACTAAGGGCGGGGTGGGGGCCGCTGCAGCCACTGGTGGTATTGGCTCTGGGGAGGGGGTGGCTAAAGGAGCCCCCCAAGGGGAGGGCTCGGTAAATTCAGGGGAGGGGGCTGGTGCTTTAACTGGTTCGGCTGCTGGTGTCTGAGCCGCCGTCGCAGAGCCACTGGCGGGTTCCTCAAACCAAGGATCAGCCTGGGGGGTGGAGGGCCGAGCTGCTGACTCTACCGATTGGTCTGAGGACAGCCAGAACGACGCTTCTGGGGCTGGGGAATCGGTTTGACTGGGGCTGGGTAGAGGGTCCGGGGATGGAGGGCTGGGCAAGGCTGGTGTAAGGGGTATCTCTGCCGCCTGGGGCTGGGGATTTCTGAGACCGCGCAGTAAATCGGTCAAAGCAGGGGCATCCGCCGCGACCGCCTGGTTGGTTGACCAAGGGCGAATTTGCTGAGTTTTCGGCATAGCTACGGGGTGAGCCTCAGCGACATTATGTTCAGGGGACAGGATGGGTCCCGCTCCACCTTCCCGATCGCCCGCCATACTTAAGCACTTTTCTAAAGCGGCCTTAAACTGCAAAGTGTAATGCTGTTGGCGATGGAGGCGGGATTTCAGATCGCGACAGGAGGTTTCTGCCTGCTGCAGGGCGTTGGCTTTGTCGTTAAATCGTTGCTGCAGCAGCGTACAGTCCCGTTCCAGTTGCGCCACCCGCTGCTGGTTCACCTCTAACTCGGCTTGCAGAGCCTCGTTGTGGATGGTGGTGCGACGTAAACCGTCGTTAGCAATGTCTAATTCACTTAAGAGCTGGGCAATCTGCTGGGCTACGGGTCCATCCTGGCTGGGGGTGGGAGGCACTGCCGCAGTCACCGAAGACTGGTTTCGTTCAATTTCGGCTTGCAGGGCCACCTGCGATCGCTCTAACGCTTCTTCTAGATCCGAGACTCGCAAGAGCAAGGCGTCATTGCACTGATTTAAATCTTGAATTAATTGAATTAGTTCATTTGTATCATTAGAAGATTGCTGAATCGGTTGGGAATCAGTTGCTTCAAAGTGTGCTTCAGGGCAAGAATTCGCTGGGCTTAATCCAGCCGATGTCACCTCAGAATTGTCATCAGCGCTCTGATCGTCAAGGGTAATTTGCCCCGGCAATACCACTGGCTCCCAGTCACCAGCAGGGGGTGTATTCACCGCCTCAAGAGGCATACGGGCTTGCGCCTCGGGAAATGTTTGAGCCTGGGGAATGTTCTGATCCTGGGGATCTGGGCCGGGATTAGCAGCAGTAGTGTCAGTCATGATCTTGCCTGAGCCTGG
Source organism: Leptolyngbyaceae cyanobacterium CSSed165cm_216 (assembly GCA_007135385.1). Classification (GTDB taxonomy): domain Bacteria; phylum Cyanobacteriota; class Cyanobacteriia; order Phormidesmidales; family Phormidesmidaceae; genus Nodosilinea. The sequence continues at coordinate 12,901 of SLIY01000161.1, read as the reverse complement.
TCGCGTTATCTCTCATCAACACCCGAATTGTTAGCGGGGCCATTAGCCCATAAGAATAGCTAATTTTATTAATTTAATCTAATCACCTTTAGAGGTTGTTTGAAAAAGGTCATCCCAGGTATAGTTTGCCGCCAAGCGGCAGTAAACCTGCTGAAGTTTGAGGACATTGGCCTATTCCACAGGTATAACCTGAGACGCTCTTTGGCTTTTCAAACGACCTCTTATTTGGTACCACGAAAACTCCAACTTGGGGCAATCAAAATTGAATTAGATCAAGAATTAGGATCAAAGTTTTGTAAATGCTAGATAAATGTCAAGCCTCAGCTATAGCTCACGGCTACTTAACCACGGGCTGATGCATGTGGATTTTGACCGGTGAACGGTTTCCTGCGTGGCGTCGACCAAGGCGGTTGACCGATCAGGGATGACTGTCTCAAGCCATGGTAAATTTTCCGGAAAAGTGCCCTGGCTCGCTGTTAGACATAGAGGAGGCTATCTCAAGGCTGTAGCCAAAGCCACAAAATGGCCCAAGAATGTCTACCATTAAAAGCGCGATTCTCTGCAGGATGTCGTTTCAGGGTTGAATACGGTCAAACCATGATTAAATTTGGGCTTCGTCAAGCTGGGCTGCTCGCGATCGCAGGGCTAGTTGTGGTAGCGACTACTAACTGTAGCCAATCGGCCAATGTTACCGATAGCCGTCCGGATGCAGACGCCTCGACCCAGATCGCCCCAGCCCGCGATCCCGATACCTTGCGGTTGTTGTACAGTCGAGCCGCTGTGACCCTCAATCCTCACTTGGCCACAGGCTATCAAGATTTTGAAGCTGCCCGCATCACCTATGAGCCCCTCGCCAGCTTTGACCAAGAGGGTGAGTTGGTCCCCTTTTTAGCGGCGGATATTCCCACGGTGGAGAATGGCGGGGTGGCCGAAGACGGCACCACCGTCACCTGGGAGTTGCGCCCTGATGTCACCTGGACGGATGGAGAACCCTTCACCGCTGACGATGTGGTCTTTACCTATGAATTCATTAGTAACCCAGAGGTAGCTGCGGCCACAGCCCAGTACTACGAAGCGGTTGAGTCAGTCGAAGCCCTGGATGACACCACCGTTCAAATCACCTTTAACGCTCCTAACCCAGCCTGGGCGGTACCGTTTATAGGCCAAACGGGCGGCATCTTACCACGTCATATTTTTGAAGAGTACAACGGCTTAACGGCTCGAGAGGCGATCGCCAATGTGCAGCCCGTGGGCACAGGTCCTTATCAGGTGGTGGGGTTTGAGACAGGCAATATTATTTTTGAGCCCAACCGTCACTATTGGGGCGGCCAACCCGGCTTTAAGCGGCTGGAGCTTTTGGGCGGTATTGCCCCCTATGCGGCGGCCCGCGAGGTACTGCAAGCCGGCAATGCTGATTTCGCCCACAACCTACAAATTGAAGCCGAGGCCTGGGACGACCTAAAGGTAGATGCCCAGGGCCAAGTCACTAACCTGTTTGGCTCTAAGGTAGAGCGGATTATGCTCAACTTCGCGAATCCCTTTGTCCGCACCGATGAGGGGGAGCGGGCTAGCCTCACTGTGCCCCACCCCTATTTCAGTGACTGGCGAGTGCGCCAAGCCATCAACCTGGCGATTGATCGAGAGACCATTGCTAAGGAATTGTATGGGGCCGCTGGTAAGCCCGTAGCCCAGCTTTTAGTAGACCCCGATATTTACCAGGTGCCTGAGCTGACCTACACCTATGACTTAGATGCCGCCAAAGCCCTGTTGGATGAAGCTGGCTGGGTAGACACCAACGGTGATGGCTTCCGCCAGAAAGACGGCCTTACCCTAGAGGTCTTATTTCAGGCGGCGGTCAATCCCGTGCGGCAAAAAACCCAGGCCATCGTCAGCGATAGTCTCAAAGAATTAGGGGTTGATGTGCAAATATCTCGAGTGCGGGTGGATGAGTTCTTTTCCGCCGATCCCCAAGACACCAACAGCCTCAATCACTTTTATGCCGACATGCAAATCTACTCTATCGGCAACGAAAGCCCTGATCCTGCCACTTACATGGGCTGGTGGACCTGCGATAAAATTGCCTCCCAGGCGAATCAGTGGCAAGAACCGAATAATGCCCGCTATTGCAATCCCGAGTACGATCGCCTGTGGGAGCAAGCCCGGCAAGAGCTAGATCCAGACCGACGGATGGAGCTGTTTCAACAAATGAATACTATTTTGGCCGAAGAGGTGGCTGTAATTCCAGTGGTGCATCGGGCCATGGCCAATGCGGTGAGTGATCGCCTCGCCCAGGTTCAGCTCACCCCATGGGATGCCAGCACCTGGGCCATTAAGGACTGGCAACTGGCCGACACCGCTGACCAGGAGTAACCCACTATTGGGGGACTATTTTCCAGAAGCGGCCTGATGCCGCAGCGTACTCAGTGCCCACCAGGGAAAATTTGTTCCCTATTTTCTTCCAACAAAAGTTAACATAGAGGTTAATAAATCTTATCTGAATCCGGCTGAGTCCCGTTGCCCTAGTTTGGGGCGAGCCAGTTCGGCTTGGCGGATTCACATTGATTTGCATCCATTGTGTTAACGCAGGAGAGGTTCATGACCGGATTCATTCGTGGATTGTTTGGTGGCAAGGCTAAGAACCCAGGGGAGTCAGATCGTCCCGTTCAGCCTAGCCGACCGATCATTGAACGGGCTGGAGAAGCGTTCTATCTTGATCCCGACGACGCTAAGAGCTATGGCGATATTGAGTTTATGCGATCGGCAAAAACCGTACGGCGCACGTTTGCCAAAAAGCGGGGTGAAACCGAAGAGAAGGAAAGTGTTCGGCAAATTTCTTCGATGCAAGCGCTGCGGGTAGACCTGCAGGAAAATGGCTTGACCGCGCAAAAGCTGGATAATATCCAGGGCTCATCTGAGTCTATGGTGAAAAAAGACAATAATTCCGACCGTCGCCGCACAGATACCAACCTGGATATGTTCCGTCAAATGGCTAAAGACATTAAAAAATAGTTGTGATGGCGGCCCACTCAATAGCGGCATGGGGTTGGGGCAAGGTAGTCGCCTGTGCCCCAACGGAGGCTAGGGCGATGTAACGGGAATGTGGGTAGGGTCTAGACAACCCCACCCCCTTTTTCGCTAACCTTTGTTAAGGAATTTAACTAAGCACCCCCTCTGGAGATCCCCATGCTGCGTTTAGAGCACATCAGCAAAATTTATCCCACCGGGGAAGTCCTTAAGGATGTGAACTGGGAAGTTAAGTCTGGGGATCGCATTGGCCTAGTGGGGGTCAACGGAGCCGGGAAGTCTACCCAGCTGAATATTATTACGGGCAAGACTGAGCCCACGACCGGTACAGTCATTCGTCCCGCAGATTTAAAAATTGCTTATCTATCCCAGGAGTTTGAGGTCAATCCTGACCATACGGTGCGGGAAGAATTTTGGACCGTCTTCCACGAAGCCAACCAGGTGCAATCAAAACTGCATCATATTCCCACCCTGATGGCCCAGGCTGAACCCGACGAGTTGGATCGCCTCATCCACCAGTTGGATGATCATCAGCGACGGTTTGAAGCCATGGACGGCTACGGTCTTGAAGCCCGGATCGAAAAGATTCTTCCAGAAATGGGCTTTGCTCCTGGGGATGGCGATCGCCTAGTGAGCGAATTCAGCGGTGGCTGGCAAATGCGCATCGGGTTAGGCAAGATTTTGTTGCAAGCGCCCGATGTGCTTCTGCTGGATGAACCCACCAACCATCTTGATCTCGACACCATTGAATGGCTAGAGGGCTACCTTAAAGGCCTCAATACCCCCATGGTGATCGTCTCCCACGACCGAGAGTTCTTAGATCGCCTCTGCACCCAAATTGTTGAAACCGAACGGGGGGTATCCACCACATACCTAGGGAATTACACCGCTTATCTGACTCAAAAACTCGAGAATCAGGCAGCTCAGCTTAGCACTTTTGAACGCCAGCAAAAGGAATTGGCTAAGCAGCAGGCCTTTGTTGAGCGCTTTCGGGCTAGTGCTACCCGCAGTACCCAGGCCAAAAGTCGCGAAAAGCAACTGGAAAAAGTTGAGCGGGTTGAAGCCCCAGAGGCTGGCACGAAAACCCTACACTTCCGTTTTCCCCCCGCCCCTCGCAGTGGGCGCGACGTGGTGATGATTGAAGACTTAACCCATATCTATGACGACAAGATTTTGTTCTTGGGGGCCGACTTGCTGATAGAACGGGGCGATCGCATTGCCTTTTTAGGCCACAATGGCTCTGGCAAATCTACCCTGCTGCGCTTAATTACCGGCCTCGAACCCCCCAGCGGTGGCCAGGTGCAACTGGGCCAGCACAACGTGATCCCCAGCTATTTTGAGCAGAACCAAGCCGAAGCGCTGGATCTCAGCAAAACCGTGATCGACACCGTCCATGATGAAGTGCCCGACTGGACCAATGAAGAGGTGCGTACCCTGTTGGGGCGGTTTTTGTTCAGCGGCGATATGGCCTTCAAATCGGTCAAGGCGCTCAGCGGTGGTGAAAAGGCGCGGCTAGCCCTGGCCAAAATGCTGCTGCGTCCGGCCAACCTGATGATCCTAGACGAGCCTACCAACCATCTGGATATTCCGGCTAAAGAGATGTTGGAAGAAGCCCTGCAACATTACGATGGCACTGTGTTGCTGGTCTCCCATGATCGCTACTTTATTTCCCAAGTCGCCACCAAGATTGTGGAAATTCGCGATGGCGAACTGCGTCTCTACCGGGGAGACTACCACTACTACCTAGATAAACTGGAAGAAGAAGCGGCGGCGGCTCGTCAAGCCTCCCTAGAGGCCGAACGTAAAGCAAAAGCTGAGGCCAAGCGGCAGCAGCAAAAACAAAAAAAAGCGGCTAAAGCTAAGTCCTAGCAATTTCCAGAGGCAAGGGGCCGGCCTCACCCAAGTCAGAGCCAAGCCAACTCTTATGAGCAAATCGTTTAAATTTAGGTCGTTTCTAGAGTAGAATCCCTTTTATAAAATTTCTTGAATCTACCCTGCGTAGGTTTTCTGTGATAACAAACTTTGTTATATAAGGCCTAAGGGTGCCACTCTAGTTGTGCATCCTGTTTAGGATTGTCCCTTGAGTGGAGGCTATAGGGCTGGTGTGGCCCAGGCTAACTTGAAGCCAGCAATCACTCATTGGCATTGACCAAATTTAGGGCAAACTACTGCCATGGATTGGGCGCTTTAGCCCAAAAATCCAAATGGTATGATCGCTGAGACATTAGTCGAAATCACAAGGATTCTTACCCATGAATCAAGCATCTGTGCCGCCCATGGTGCTGGTCATCCTCGATGGTTGGGGATACCGGGACTCCGCTGACGGTAATGCTGTTGCCGCCGCCAAGACTCCTGTGATGGATAGTCTATGGACTGCTTATCCCCATACCCTGATTCGTACTTCTGGCAAAGATGTCGGACTGCCCGAGGGGCAAATGGGTAATTCTGAGGTCGGTCACCTGAATATTGGCGCTGGTCGGATTGTGCCCCAAGAATTAGTGCGCATTTCCGATGCCGTTGAGGAGGGCACCATTCAAGAAAATGAAGCATTATTGGGGGTTTGCCAGGCCGTACGCTATCGCCAAAGCAAGCTGCATCTGATCGGCCTGTGTTCCGAAGGCGGGGTACACTCTCACCTCAATCATCTGTTTGGGTTGATTGAAATGGCTAAGGCCCAAGACATTGACGAGGTTTGCATCCATGTGATTACCGATGGCCGCGATACAAAGCCCACAGAAGGGCAGTATGCGGTGCAAAAAATTCAAGATTATGTCGCATCGGTGGGGCTAGGACGACTGGTCACCCTCAGTGGCCGCTACTACGCCATGGACCGTGACAATCGCTGGGATCGGATCGAAAAGGCCTATCGGGTCCTTACCGATGCCAGTGATGGCACCGGTCAATCTGCCCTAGAGGCTTTGCAGGCGTCCTACGCTGAGGGCATCCAGGATGAATTCATCGAGCCAGTACGTCTGGCCCCTGGTGCCATTGCCCCTGGGGATGGTGTGGTCTTCTTCAACTTCCGTCCTGACCGGGCACGCCAGTTAACCCATGCCCTGGTTGATCCTAATTTTCAAGGGTTTGAGCGGCCATTAATCGATCCCCTCAGCCTTGTCACCCTGACCCAATATGATGCGGAGTTACCGGTTGACGTGGCCTTCCATCCCCAGAACCTCAGTAACATTTTGGGGGAGGTGGTGGCCCACCATGGGCTCAAGCAGTTTCGTACGGCCGAAACTGAAAAATATGCCCATGTCACCTACTTCTTTAATGGCGGTCTGGAAGAGCCGTTTGAAGGAGAAGATCGAGAACTGATCTCAAGTCCGATGGTGGCGACCTATGACAAAGCCCCTGAAATGTCTGCCAATGCCGTGACGGACACCGCTATCGCGGCCATTGAAAAGGGGATTTATGCCATGGTGGTGATTAACTATGCTAACCCTGACATGGTAGGTCACACCGGCAAGATGGAGGCCACGATCACGGCCCTAGAAGCGGTCGATCGCAGTTTGGGGCGTCTGATTGACAGCATTGGTAAAGCGGGTGGCACTGCGATTATCATTGCTGACCACGGCAATGCCGAGCTGATGCGGGATGAAACTGGCAAGCCCTGGACGGCTCATACCACTAATCCAGTTCCCTTTATTTTGGTAGAAGGGGAAAAGCTGAAGGTACCGGCCCACGGTGGTGATGTTAAGCTTAGGGACGATGGTCGGTTGTCCGATATTGCCCCCACGATTCTGCAATTGCTGGACCTCCCCCAGCCGCCTGAAATGACTGGGCGTTCTATGTTTTTGCCAGCGGGGGTGGAAATGCGGCCTAACCGCACCCCGGTGAAGCTTACCCGTTAGCAAACGAGCGCTGCCCATAGCGATTCGGTATCTGCGGTAATATGGGAAATGGGTGATTTTGACCCACAGTGAAAGCGGGTGCAAAGTCACTTCACTTTCCCCGGTTCGAGTTTAGGCTTTGACGCGTTAGGTGGTAAGCATATATGTCAGCGACGACTGTAATAACGGCGATTTGGGTGATCTCGGCAGTGGGCTTAACGGCGCTGGTGCTGTTACACAGTCCCAAGGGAGATGGCCTAGGGGGGCTGGGTGGTCAAGCCCAACTGTTTACCAGCACCAAAAGTGCAGAAACGACCCTAAACCGTGCCACCTGGATTTTGACTGTCCTGTTCATGGGGATGACAGTGATACTCAGCGGCGGTTGGCTTGATGCCCCCCCCCCCACGCCATAATTCACTGAGCGTCTATCCAAAGGGGGTATTGAATTCCTGGTGAATCCCCGTTCTAGAAAAAATGTTTTTACCAGTCACCTGACAGAATCGGTAGCCCTTGGCCATCAGTGGTAATCAAGTTTATCGGTAGTTGAGCTGCTACTTCCTGACGCTGAAATTGGACGAGCTGTAAACCACCCTGGCTGGGCTCGACAGTCAGTAAGTAGTGGTCGTCCTGCCACCGGAGATCCACCAGGCGATGATTCAGCAACCAAACCTCGGCCAGATCACCAGCGTTAATCCGTTCTGGTTGGTCATCACTATAGCAATCCCAAATCTGATCTATAGCCGTCCAAACCCCGGATAAGTAGAGGGGATCAGTGCGGGCACTAAGGCCATAGGTGGTAAAGGAAAAAGCGTCGTGGTGCCACCAATCTTTGCCATCCTCGGCAACGGTTCCAGTGGCTAGTGTCGCCTCATAGCGCCCCATGGTCTCTAATTGCTTAGCCTGATCGTTGGGGGAGGGGCGCTGCCACTGGGGTAAGTCGAGGCAAATGTCTGTGAGAATGCCGTTGGGAACGTTAGCTAGCTGCTCAAAAGAGCGATCGATGGCGGCCGCCGTCTCCCTAGTCACTGGGCTGACACTGTACAACCCATCAGCAGAATTGACGGTAGAGTCTACGGGCCTGATCCATAGCCCCAAGGCACTGGTGGTGAGGACAACTAAGCTGGCCGTGGCGAAAAAATTGCTCATAGGGGATACAAACGGCGAAATGATAGCGAAATGATCAAGCATGGGCAACTCGGGAAAGTCTCCCGACGGCTAGGGGCGAGTCGGGACTCGCAACGCAGCGGCGGCGAAACTATCAATTAAGGGTTGCTAAAACTGGGGCTACTAGCCACCTTTGTCACTCCAGTTGGTGACCGAGCTACAAGCTCCGTTAAGGAGGCTTGTCAGCGCTGCTGAGGACATTACCATCATGGTTGGGGACCGCTGTTAGCCCTGATAAAACGCCTAGGGAGCTAACCTGTCTCTGAGTTAAGCCCCAAGGTAGCTAGGGGCTTAACAGATGGCGATCGCTGAAAGCTTAGACGGCAAACGACAGCCCTAGACAGCTTGACGAACAGAAGCCGAAAATAGGTCCTGAACTGGGCCTAAGATGGTTTCTGAGACAGAAGATCCTCACTGTAAGCCGGTGATCCTATTAAGCCAGCGATCATAGCTGCCGTAGGGTGAGCACTGCAGGGTGAGCACTGCCTACCACCTGATAAAAAAGTTTTCCAGAAATCACCTAAAAAGCAATTCTAAAAAGCGACAGTAGTGGCTGCTGTATCGCTGCTTAGCATACTACCTAGCATAGCGATTGAGGGATAAATTAGCTGTGAAATGTAGCTGTTTATTGCAGAATTTTTTGCCGGAACTTTACTGATGGAAACCTGACTAAAAGCTAGGGTAGGTGTGCCCCAGCGGGGATCATCACAGGGCAACCCTTAGCGCTATCCAGGGGAACTAGTCACGCCGGGGTAGCCTCGGGTAAGACCGCCTCAGGCAAGATCAGCATGGCATCACCAAAGGAATAAAACCGATAGTGCTGCTGAATGGCCTGCTCGTAGAGGCCTAGCAGCCGATCGCGGCCAACCAAAGCACTGACCAGCATCAGTAGACTGGATCCCGGTAGGTGGAAGTTGGTGATTAGGCCATCGATCACCTGGAAGCGGTAGCCCGGGTAGATGTAGAGGTTGGTTTTACCCTGCCAGGGGTGCAAGTGCCCTCCCTGGGCGGCCCCTTCTAGGGCGCGCACGACCGTTGTGCCCACCGCAATCACCCGACCCCCCTGGGCTTTCGTGGCTTGAATTTTGGCCACGGTATCGGCGGGCACGTCGATCCATTCCCCATGCATCTTGTGCTCCAGAATATTATCGGCTTCCACCGGGCGAAAGGTGCCGACGCCCACATGCAAGGTCAGCTGCGATCGCCCGATCCCCGTTTGATCGAGCCGCTCAAATAGCTCGGGGGTGAAGTGTAACCCTGCGGTTGGGGCGGCTACCGCCCCTGGTTGCTCAGCATAGATGGTCTGGTACTGATCAGGGGAGGCGGTTGTATCTGTGATGTAGGGGGGGAAAGGCACTTGGCCGAGGGCTTGAATCACCTCATAAAGGGTACCATCACCCCCATGCTCAAACCGGAGGATACGCCCTTTGGTATCGGGATCAGTGCTTAAGACCTGGGCGGTGAGTAGCGGCGCTTGGGGATTAGGGCCAAACTGAATGGTTGCCCCAGGTTTAAGACGACGCCCTGGTCGCACCAACCCGAGCCACTGATCAGGCCCCTGTTGCTCCAGCAAAAACACTTCCACCTTGGCACCACCGGGCTTGTACCCCTGCAGTCGGGCTGGTATCACCTGGGTATTATTTACCACCAGTAGATCCCCAGGCTGCAACAACTCGGGTAGATCGCGAAACTGGCGGTGCTGATAGCTAGTGGCCGAATCTACCACCAGTAAGCGGGATGCATCCCTTGGCGTCACAGGGGTTTGGGCGATCGCCTCGGGGGGCAAGGTGTACTGGTAGGCGGCTAATGAGTAATCTGCGGAGGAACAATCGGGCATTGGCACAAATAGCTTTGGGGGGATACACCCAGGTCAGGACGGGGGGAATGCCCCTAACCAATCTGGACCCCAACTACGACAATAAGAACTGTAGCACCTGGCGGAATGATCAAATGGAATACACTTACTACCTTGCCAATGCCAGTTTGACCTTGCGAGTGGTTGAACACTTATTAGGCACCCCCAGGCTACCCTTTATGTTCATGACAGTGATTCACCAAATCGATGGATGGGTGATTCGCATCAAGATGAATGATGCTATTACACCCTCCGATGCCGAGGACTTTCGAGCCTACATGAATGAACTGGGAGTCGCTTACGACCCAGGCATTCGGGTGCGGATGGCCCTGTGGGGGCTAGAAAACGGACAATCGCCAATTGATGTCATGCGCCGCTATCAGGTAGCCATTGTGTCTCACGGCACCCCCGATCGTGAAGAAATTGAGGCCTTCCGGCGTCAGTTTGTGATGGGGTTGGGCTACTGCCCCGAAACCCTAGCGTAAGCCATGGGTTTCGCCCAAAGGTTAATGGCGATCGGGCTAAGAAGCTTGCCCTAGGCTATCGTCGGTGAGGGATTGAATTCAGAGGCCGGGTAACTGTTGTGGATTGTGACAGTTACCCGGCCTCTTTTGACGCCTGCTACTGTGACGCTGGCTACTGCGGGTTACCCATCGGCCCTATATACCCACTGGCACTATAGGATAAAGACATTATCAATCAGTGCCATCGGCCAGATGCATCATCGTGGGGAACGGGAATGGGCCACCCAAAACATCAGCCATCAGACCAGTCGCCATCCGCTACATCCAAACCCAAGCCTCTCGTCGGGTTGTGGCATCAGGTTACTCACCAGTTAGGGCAACTGCGCCCGACCCGGCAGATTAGCGGCTGGTTCAATGTGGATGACGAAAAAATTGCCGAAATTTTAGCGGCGGTGCGGCAGCAACTCCCCACCACTGAAGCCCTGCTGATCGGCAAACCCCAAACCGGTAAAAGCTCGATTGTGCGAGGTCTGACGGGGGTCTCTGCTGACATTGTTGGCCAGGGGTTCAAGCCCCACACCCGTAACACTCAGCGCTATGCTTATCCATCCGAGGATTTGCCCCTGCTGATCTTTACCGACACCGTCGGCCTAGGGGATGTTACCCAGTCCACCGAGAGTATCGTTGTCGAATTGGTACAGGACTTGCAAGTCAGCAGTGGCAAAGCCCGCATTCTGATCTTAACGGTAAAAATTAATGACTTTGCCCTAGATAGCCTGCGCCAAATCGCCCGGAGTTTGCGCCAGCAATTTCCAGCGATCCCCTGCCTGTTGGTGGTTACCTCTGTGCATGAGATTTACCCCCCTAGCCTCGATAACCATCCCCCCTATCCCCCCGAAATTGACGCTGTCAGCCGCCCCTTCCAAGCCATCCAGGACAGCTTTAAAGACTTGGTGGATGGCACCGTGCTGATCGACTTTACCCTGGAGGAAGACGGCTTTGATCCGGTGTTCTACGGTTTAGAGAGCCTCCGGAATGCCCTGGCAGATCTCCTACCCGAGGCTGAGGCTCAAGCCCTGTACCAACTCCTGGATGAACAGGATGACGCCTCTGAACAGTTGGGTAACCTCTATCGAGATGTGGGCCGCCATTATATTTCTGCTTTTGCGGTGATGGCCGCTACCCTGGCGGCGGTACCGCTACCGTTTGCCACCATGCCCGTGCTGACTGCCTTGCAAGTGTCCATGGTGGGGCTGTTGGGTAAACTGTATGGCCAAGTCCTCAGCCCGTCCCAGGCTGGGGGAGTGGCTAGTGCGATCGCTGGTGGCTTTTTTGCCCAAGCTATTGGCCGAGAACTGATCAAATTTATCCCCGGGTTGGGCAGTGTGCTTGCCGCCTCCTGGGCTGCTGCTTACACCTGGGCCTTAGGGGAAGGGGCCTGTGTCTACTTTGGTGATTTGATGGGGGGCAAGAAGCCTGATCCCCAGAAAATTCAGGCGGCGATGAAAGAGGCCTTTTCCACCGCCAAAGCCCGGTTTAAGGACGAGGGGCGACAAGCCTAGAACGCCGGTACAGAAACCCGGGTTCTTGGCTAGACAGCAGATTATGTCGCTAGAGCAGCGACGAAGAAACCGGGTTTTTAGCCATACTGAACCGATGCTCTAGGATGGGCTGGCGGCAAGTTACCAATTTGGTAACCAGTGATCACCATTCGTTGTCCTATGGCAGATTGAATGGGCAATCCTAAAAAGGCGGTGTGAGGATGATTAAGCCTGTGAAACACTATCGGTCCAGCAAGCACGATGGGGCTAGACGGCTGGGAGCAGTGGTATTAGCCTCTGTGGCCCTGACCGGTAGCTGGGGGTTTGCCCCTTTGCTTACCCCGAGGGCGATCGCCCAGGAGATGATAATGCGCACCCTAACCGTAACCGGGCAAGGCGAGCAGTCAGTACAGACGACAAAAGCCCAGGTGGTCCTGGGGGTAGAAGCCCAGGGGCCTGATGCAGCTACAGTCCAGCAAGACATTGCCCAGCGATCGACGACAGTGGTGGACTTGCTGCGATCGCGTCAGGTGGAAAACCTTGAAACTACAGGCATTCAGCTTAGCCCTCGCTACCGCTATGAGGATGGTGAGTCTATCCTGGTGGGCTATAGCGGCAGCAACACCGTCAGCTTTCAAATGCCCACCGAAGTTGTGGGCACCCTGCTGGATGATGCCATCAATGCCGGGGCCAACCAAATCCGTAGCGTCAGCTTTCTGGCCGATGACGCTGCCCTAGACGCCGCCCGCCAACAGGCGCTGCGCCAGGCGGTAGCCGATGCCCAAACCCAGGCTGACACAGTATTGGGTAGTCTCAACCTCAGTTCCCAAGAGATTGTCAGTATTCAGCTCGATGGTGCAGCTGTTCCACCCCCCCAGCCCATGCCCCGCCAAGCGATGCGAGCCGACATGGTGGCCGAAGCCGCCACCCCAGTGATCGGCGGTGAACAAACTGTAGAGGCCCGCGTCACCCTGCAGATTCGCTACTAGTCAGATAAGCTTCCCCGACTTGCACCGTCTCTCC
>SLIY01000392.1 GCA_007135385.1 Leptolyngbyaceae cyanobacterium CSSed165cm_216 | reverse complement strand
GTCTCACCATTATTGGGTTTGGCCTATCGCCTTTGATCACAGCGCCTCTGGCCAATAGTTTGATCGGCAGCATTGGGGTGCGGCCGACCCTACGACTGTTAGGCATGGTGTTTACGGTGGTGATTGTGGCGATCGCCGCTACCCTGAAGCTCCCCCCTCAAGATTGGCAGCCCACCCAGAGCCATCAGGTCCAAGGGGCCACCACCGTAGTCCAGACCTATCCCCCCCATTTACTCAAAAGTCGATCCTTTTACGGCCTCTGGATCTGCTACATCATCGGTGCCCTGGTGGGCCTGAGTGCCATTGGCATTTCCAGCCCGGTGGGGGAAGAAATCATCAACATTAACCCCACCGTGGCGGCTAGAAGTGTGGCCCTATTTGCTCTGTTCAACGGCGTCAGTCGTCCCCTGTTTGGCTGGCTTACTGATCGTTATCGTCCCCATCAGGTGGCGATCGCCTCCTATAGCTTGATGTTGGTGGCCTGCATTTTGATGATGAACGCCCAGACCGGCCAGGTGATCACGTATCTGGCGGCATTTAGCTTATTTTGGTTTTGCCTGGGGGGCTGGCTGGCGATCGCGCCGACCACCACCCTGCGATTGTTTAATCCTGAAGACTATGCCCAAAACTACGGCATTGTGTTTACTGCCTATGGGATTGGGGCGCTGCTGGGCACCCTAATCGCTGGCCAAATTCGGGACTGGTGGGGCACCTATACCTATGCCTTTTACCCCATGGCATTGTTGGCGATCATCGGCATTGTCGTAGCCAGCCTCATGCTCAAGCCCGATCCAATCAGACACTAAAGGCGAGGAGCAGACCCACCGGTCCCCCCCTACCGATCGCCGCTACCCTGCGGGAAGCCGCTCCGCGTCTACATCTCCTGCCAGGGCAGACACCCAGTCTGCCCCTACACCACCCACCCCCAACTCAAAACTCAAAATTCTCCCCCACCTCCCCATCCCTCATCCGTGGGTTACGGCGGGACTTAAGTGACCTGGCAATCGCCCCAAACCTGACGGCCTAACCCACGCTACGGCTTCAACTCAACACTTAAAACTCAACATTCAAAACTCCCCCACTCCTACCCTGCGGGAAGCCGCTATCGCGTCTACACTCCCCCCCTCCGCTCTCCTACACATCCGCACCATTACCGAGCCCCTAAGATGAGCCCACCTCGGCCCTGGAGGTATCGGTGCAGGCGATCATTCTGCACTTGCTGGCCGACCTGAAACAGCGGCTGGGTATGAGTTATTTGTTTGTCTCCCACGATTTGAATGTGGTGCGGCTGCTGTGCGATCGCGTGTTGGTCATGTACCTGGGCAAAATCGTTGAATCTGGCCCGGTGGAGCAGATGTTTAACCATCCCCGCCATCCCTATACCCAAGCCCTGATTTCCGCCATCCCCAGCTTTGAGGCCAAGCCCCATCCCATCCCCCTAACCGGGGAAGCCCGCAGCCCGATCAACCCCGCCCCCCAGGTCTGTCGCCTCTATGGTCGCTGCCCCCACGGCCAGGACCTGTGCCAGCAGCAGATGCCAACCCTGCAAGAATACGAGGCGGGGCATTGGGCAGCCTGCCATTTTCCCTTAGAGCCTTCCGTTTAGGGGGGGTTTAGAGCACACGATTTCTGTACGGGTGCGATCGCCCGAGCTACAATTCCCCTTGCCAGCGTTGGATTTCGGTTTGGGCCAGATCGTAGGCGCTGGTATCGGGGGGGACCAGGCTGGCGGCGGCGATCGCGCCGGGCAATTGGCCATCGGCGGCCCGGGCCTGGGCGATCGCCAGGATATTCCGACTCCACTCGTCAATCCGCTCTTGGGCGGTGACATATTCAGGGTAGTCGGGGGGAATTTGCTGGACCAGGGCGATCGCCGTTTGGAACGATGTCGCCTGACCTGGTTCTAAGGTGGCCTGGGCCTGCTGCAACAGTTGCCGATTTTCCTGGCGCCGCTGCCAGCGCTGAATTTGGGTTTGGGCGAGCGGGTAGACCTCAGTTTGGTCGTCGGGGACCAGGCGCGCCGCCGCGATCGCCCCATCAAAATTGCCCATCGCCGCCCGACCTTCCGCCAAGTCTAAAATCACCTGGCTCCAGCGCAAAATATCCGCCTGGGCCTGAGCGTAGTCGGGGGCACCAACCGCCACCTGCCGCGCCTGTTCGATGGCGTCATTAAATAAAGAGGCCGAAACCGGCTCCAAAATCCGCCGTGCCTCCCCTAGGGCGGCTTCCCCCGTCACGGCCAGGTTAGCCACACCAACCTCTGCTTGGGCCACCAGGTCGTCATAGTCCTCTGGTCGCTGGTCTTCAGGAATTTGATTTAGCCAGGTTAAGGCTTCAGCAAATTGCCGCTGGTCTAGGGCGGCTCTGGCCTGTTCTAGGGCTAGGGCTGGGTCCACCTCCGATCCAGGAAACAGCGGATCGAGATCTCCCTCGGGGAGGGGCTCTGGGTCGGGGGCATCGGGGTCGGGGACATCGGGAACAGTGTCCTCGGGAATGTCATTCTCTGGGTCTAGGGCGATATCCCGCCAAAACATCCCCTGGTTTTGCCACAGTACCCCCAGCAGCAACAAACCCACCGCCGCTAGCCCCCACGGCCACCAACGGGACCCCCACAGCGCATCCCCAGGGGGCTCTGTATCATCGGGGTCTTCAGCCCCCGTCGCCAAATCATCCGTGTCCCCAGAGTCAGGCAAGTTGGGCTCCAGGGGCGGCAGGGCAGGACTGTCAGTACCGTCATCCGGCGAGGATGGGGGGGACTCTGGGGAGAGATCCGACTCTGGGGGCCAGGGGCTAGGGGCCACCGCACCCGGTAATTTTCCTACCCCTTCAGCGGGGATCAGCAACATAAACCGCTGTTCGGGGGGAGTCACCAACACTGGATTTTGCTCGGGCCGAAAGTGATGGCGACAGAGTTCTGGCACCCGGTGAGTCAGGTAGGCTCCCATTTGGGCCAGGGTGGCGCAGCCATGAAACCGTAATCCCTCAATCAGGGCTTCGGTAAATAACCCATGGCGCACTGCCAAGGAATCTTGGGAAAACTGCTGAGGCCGACAGGCCAACACCAAGGGGATGCCCGCCTGCTTCGCCAGTTCTGTGGACTGCACCCCCAAACGCTGGCTATCCAGGGCTGACAAGGGCCGATTCATGTCTAGCATCACCAGGGACTGTCGGTGTGCTCCCCGTTGCAAGATGTTAAAGATAGTCTGGACAGCAATCCCAGTTTCTAGGGCCTGGTGCGGGTCTGCCTCGATCGGCAGCAGGTAGTCTTGTCCTTCCCAGTGAACACCATAGCCACTGAAGAAAAACCATAGGGTATCCTCTGGGGCTGCTTGTTCAGCGGTTTGGGTCAGGCGTTTCAGGATAATTTCCCGAGACGGAAAAGCGGCCCCCTGGTAAATGACCGGGGAAATATCCGCCAGCAGTGAGCAATCTTGGGGGGAAATCCCCGCTTCCTTAACCAGAAAATCCTTCAGTTCGATGGCATCGAACTGGGCATACAGCAACGGCTGTAGCTTTTCATATTGGTTAATGCCGACAATAACTGGCCGGTGGCTTGCCATGGCTGTGGAGTGTCTCCTTCGGTGCCTTCAACCCAACCAGAGTATTCCAGCTCATCTGTATATCCAGGCTGTTGGCTTGCCCCACCCGCTTGGTTGAGTTCAGCGTCCATACCACGGACATTGTTTTAGATGGAAGACTCTGGGAAAAATTCCCCTGCCATAGTAGCGCTTGGGCCACAGTTTGCGGCGTAAAATTTAAGCCGGGAAATTTTGAAAAGGCAGGAGTCAGAATTCAGGAGCTAAAATCCAAGAGCTAGGAGGCAGTCCCTTGTTGTAGTCTAACTTCTGTCTGCTGAATGCGATTACGGACATAGCGTCCCGCCTTCAGGAATACGCCTTGGCATGCTCCAAATTTAATTGACGATTTGACCCACGATCGCTAGAGCTAAGGCCCTTTTTCGACATTCTTATTTATTATTAAGCTAATTAAGGGCTATCCGTCCCGACCTTGGGCAACGGGGCTCATTGTCTTGGGGAGGTTATAGCGATGAACCGATTTCAAACATGGCAGCCCTGGCGGAACATGCGTCCAGGCTGGAGGTTGGCTGGCTGGGGCCGAGGCCAGATCACGGGACGATGGGCGATCGCCGCCCTGGCGGGGGCTGGCATCGCCGTCATTCCAGCCCTGGTAGCGCCCCCAGCGGTGCAGGCTTATACGTCACGGCATACGGTCTTTCTGGTCAGGGCAGGGGGGGAAAGCTTTGATACTCTGGTACAGCGATCGGAGATTGTGGCCCGGGCCGCCATTCAGCGTAGCTTTGATGTGGATGTGCTCATCACCGATGTGGTGATCACGGTGGTTGGCGATAATCAGGGTATTGCGATACCGATCTTGATGGTGCCGGTCAGTCGCAATGATTGGCAAGCCAATCCTGATGTACGGGCCTGGGCTCGATACTTTGAAGCCTCTCGCAATTTGGCTAACGAGTAGAGAAAGGCAGAAGGCAGAAGGCAGAACCCTGGGATCTGTACCGGCGTCCTAGAAGGTGCAGGAGCTTGATGTGAGATTAAGGAGGTAACTATGGCAGATGATCCAATTCAGGTGGCCGTAGTAGGTACTGGCTTTGGCCAGAAGGTGCATATTCCGGGCTTACAAGCCCACCATCGCACTCAAGTGGTGGCGGTATACCACCGGGATTTGGCCACAGCGAAGCAGGTAGCAGCGGCCCATGGCATCCCCCAGGCCTGTGATTCGGTAGAGGCGATCGCGGCCCTACCCCAGGTGCAGGCCGTCACCATCGCCACCCCTCCGGCTCTGCACTACCCCATGGCCAAGATGCTCCTGGCGGCTAACAAGCATGTGCTGCTGGAAAAACCCACGGCACTGTCTGCCACCGAGGCGGACGCGATCGCCCAGTTGGCTCGCGATCGCCACCGGATTGTCACCATGGACTTTGAGTTTCGATTTGTGCCCCAGTGGCAGCGCCTAGGGGAACTGCTGGCCGAAAACTATGTGGGCAATCTGCGGTTTGTCAACCTGACCTGGACCGTACCGGGTCGGGCCGACCCCAACCGTCCCTGGAACTGGTATGCCCAGAAATCCCAGGGGGGAGGTGCCCTGGGGGCCTTTGCCTCCCACAGTTTTGACTACATCACCTGGCTGTTTGGCCCCGTCAAGCGGCTGGCTGCCCGACTCAACACCGCCATTCCCCAGCGCCCTGATCCCACCACTGGCCAGCTCAAGCCGGTGGATGCAGACGATACCTGTAGCCTGATTCTCGACTTAGCCAATGGAGCCGCCTGCCAGGTGGCCATTAGCTCAGTCACCTATGCCGGTCGGGGGCACTGGCTAGAGGTATACGGCGATCGCGGCACCCTGGTGCTGGGCAGCGACAACTTGAAAGACTATGTGCACGGCTTCAGGCTATGGGGCAGCCAGGGGGGTAATCCCCTCCAGGAACTGCCGATTCCCGATCGCCTCCAGTTCCCCACCACCTACCCCGATGGCCGGATTGCCCCCTTTGTGCGGGTGGTCGACCACTGGGTCAACAATATTGACCAGGGACGAGCCACTGCGCCTTCTATCGTGGAGGGGGTTGCCTCCCAACGCTTGATGGATCTGACCCATCAAGCTAACGACAGCGATCGCTGGGTTGAGTGCCCCTGAAGCCTCTTCCCATTAGGGAGCCGGATAGAAGAAAAACGCTATCCCCAGCACTATGTAAGCGGCAATCAGCAGCGCCCCCTCCAGCCAGTTAGACCGACCATCACCGCTAATGGAATTGGCAATCAGCACCGCCACCCCAACGGCCACCAAGTCCAGCGGTCCAAAGTCCAGGTTCATGGGTTCATTGAGTAGCCAGCCCGCCAGCACCAGCACAGGGGCTACAAACAGGGCAATCTGCAAGCTCGACCCCATCGCCACCGACACCGACAGGTCCATCTTGTTTTTAATTGCCACGGTCACAGCCGAGATATGTTCTGCTGCATTGCCAAACAGTGGCAGCAGAATCACCCCCGTAAACAACTGGGTCAGCCCCAGTTGGTCCGTCGCCAAGGCCAAATTATTGATCAACAGATCTGACTCTAGGGCCACCACCGCCGTGGTCACCAGTAGTACCCCGACCCACAGCCAAAGGCGGGGTGGGGGAGGGTCTACGGCTGGGGCCACTGGGGTATCATCGGCGATCGACTCTGCCCCATCGACAATCGCTGGACCAGATACGGGTTGGGCGGTTTCCGGAGGAGCCGTTTCGGCCAGACCCACCTCGTACAGGTAAGCATGGGTTTTCATCGAAAACAATAAACTCAGGCCATAGACCACAATCAACACTACCGCCACCGCGTTGGACAGGGTTTGAATGGTGGAGTCATCGATCGCTGTGGCCGTGAGGTCGATAGTCGTGGGCAGCAAAATGGCCACCACCGCCAGGTTCATGGCGGAAGCGTTCACCCGGGCAATCAGGGGCTGAAAGGTTTGTTCTTTGTACTTGAACCCACCTAGCAGCATCGACACCCCCATCACCAGCAGCAGGTTAGAGATAATCGATCCGGTAATACTGGCCTTAACCACGTCCACTAGCCCCTCTTCTAAGGCCAGTAGGGCAATAATTAGCTCGACAATATTGCCAAAGGTAGCATTGAGTAATCCCCCCCAGGATGGCCCTAGCACCACGGCGATCGCTTCTGTCGCTTCGCCAATTAAGCCAGCCAGGGGCAAAATCGCGATCGCAGCGGTCATAAAGACAATCATTTCTCCCCACTTCAACCCCTCTGCCACCAAAGAAATCGGAATAAATACCAGCAGAGAGAAGAAAATGATGTTCTTAAGGCTCATGGAGGCTCAGATTAGTCGGCGGGTTAAACTCCATAAACTATGGCATGATGTCGGCGGCATCGTAACCTGATTGGCCAAGCCTTGATGACACCGATGCTACCGTTCACTGGTTCCGGGTTCCACCACCACCACCATGTTAGGTTTAGCCATTCATACCGCTGGTCCCGCCCTGGGGTTAGCCCTCTGTCAGCTTCAGGAAGAGCCTCCCAAGGCTAACCCACCCACCCTCGCCACCCTCGATAGTCGACACCAGACCTGGGCCTTTGGCCGGGACTTATCCGCCCACCTGCACACCACCTTGATCGCCTTTATCCAGCCGCACCCCTGGACTGATGTAGCCTTTTTAGCGGTAGCCCAGGGACCTGGAG
>SLIY01000450.1 GCA_007135385.1 Leptolyngbyaceae cyanobacterium CSSed165cm_216 | reverse complement strand
GTTTCACCCCGAATTCACATTTCGTCCTAATAGTAGTGGGTTTTAGCCTGTAGCGAATCTCACTTGGGTAAGGTACATCATGACAAGTCCCCTTTAGTTTCAGAAGCCAGCTTTTGCAAACAGGCTCGTAGAGCAACTCGTACCGACTCGTGGGTGTACTCGTCATCAGGGTGAGGATCTTGTCCTGGCTGCTGAAAATGAGGCCGCTCATCGTAGAGTTGACCCCAGGTGACATCGGCCTGCCGTACCAGCTCATACAGCGTTTCAGAGGATTGTAGTACCCCTTCTAGCAGCTCTTTTAGGGCGTTTTCGGGGGCGTCTAAATGGCGGCTGATGCGGCTGTCATCAGCATCAATCCACCGCAACAACACCTGGTGTAGCGCTCCATGTAAATCGCTTAGATGGCTGGCTAAACACTGGCGCACCTGGCTTTTGGCCTGTACTAGACGAGGTACCGGCGACTCCCCCTTCATGAAATTTCCTGCTTCTTGGCCAATGACATCAGCCAGGGAAAACCGACGACCTAGACGCAATTCTTGCTGTACATCTCTGTCGTAATTGGTTTGATCGTGAGTCATTTCGGGGCCTCCTGGGGGTAAGAACGTTGCCGCTAGTGCCTCGGTACACGATGCCGAGATCCCAGGGTTCTTGAGCCTATGGGCTAGCAATTTCAGGGTATCCCAGGTAAGAACCCTGGGATCTGTCCGGCAGTCTAGTACAACCAGAGCATACCGATCAATGCTGGCCAAGGCTAGCGACGGCGACGGCAGCGCTCAGAGCAGTACCTCACCTGATCCCAGCAGCCAGCCCATTTTTTGCGCCAGGTAAATGGCCGCTGGCAGACAGGGCAGACTTTGGTGGGTAAATCAGCTTTTTGACGTTGCTTGGCCACCGCCTAGCTCCCTTGGCTCCAGGCGGGGTGAGATAGTAACGACGCCATCATCCGCACCCCCCGCAGTTGATTGGTTAGGGGTAGATGGCCGTCGGGGGCACTGAGGTCCCAAATAAACCCACCGGGGTAGCGGGTCCAGATGTTGTCCTCTTTCCAACCCAGGCGAGGCCATAGCTTATCCCAATTCTGCCCCAGGCCCAACCAGATCCGCTGCTGGACTGAAAATCCAAACTTGCCTTCAGAATAGGCTAACCACAGCTGGTCAATGGTTTGTAAATCCACTAAGGGGAACTGGTCGACCTCGGTAAAGTACACCCACTTCCGCTGCACCGCCCCAGGTCCAGCCAACTCACAGAGCTTTTCGAGGGTGAGACGGTCAGCAGTTTGAAAGTCTTGCTGAATCAAACTGTCTTGCAGGGGCCAATAGTCAACCCCTGAGGCTGAGGCCATCGGTAGCCGCCCCTGGGGCCAGTGTTGGGCCAAAAAATGTCGCAAGTCTTCATTTTGGGAGGCGTAGAGCACTTGGATAATCCGCCCATCCAGCACCGTTGCCGGCTGATCGTTGCGATCGCGCAGGGTTCTGGTTAATACCTCCATGCCGCTATCTCCCAAGGCGGCCAGCTCATGGACAGCCGAGAGCTGCTTTTTGAGTGAATCGCCCCCGAGCTGCGCCCGTAGTCCCTCCAATGTGTCGCTATCCGAAACCATAGATACTGAGTAATATGTGCCGAAAAGTTGCCCTTGCTTAATGATATGGCAATATCGGCGGTTGTTGGGAAAGGGGGGATGAGTCGCTAATCCCACTAGGATGGTAATGGTCTGAATGATTGCAGCACGCTACCCCGCCTTGATTGTTATGGTGAATCACAAACTTGACCAGCTTAAAGCCCTCTTTGCCACCATGGATAAGGCCTTGATTGCCTATTCTGGCGGCATTGACAGTACCCTGGTGGCCCAGGTGGCCTACGATGTGCTAGGCGATCGCGCCCTGGCGGTAACCGCCGACTCGCCATCGTTGCTGCCCGAAGACCTGGAGGATGCTAAGCTGCAGGCGGCCACCATTGGCATTGCCCACGAGATTGTCCGCACCCACGAGTTGGATAACCCCAACTACGCCAGCAACCCAGTAAATCGCTGCTACTTCTGTAAAAGCGAGTTGCATGACACCCTCCGCCCCCTCGCCCTAGAACGGAGCTACCCCTACGTGGTAGATGGGGTGAATGCGGACGATCTCAGCGACTATCGCCCTGGCATTCAGGCGGCCAAAGAACGGGGGGCGCGATCGCCCCTGGCCGAGGTGGGCATTAGTAAGCTAGAGGTACGGCAAATCGCCCAGCTCCTGGGCATGCCCTGGTGGGATAAGCCAGCCCAACCCTGTCTCAGTTCTCGGTTTCCCTATGGGGAGGAGATTACCCAGGAAAAATTACAACGGGTGGGTCGGGCCGAACGCTACCTGCGCCAACTGGGGCTACGGACCCTGCGGGTGAGGTCAGCGGGGGATATCGCCCGGATCGAGTTACCCGCCGCAGATATCAAAACGTTTGTCGCCAATACAGATATGGTGAGCTTGGTAGCGGCCTTTCAAAGTTACGGGTTTACCTATGTCACACTGGATTTGGAAGGCTTTCGTAGCGGCAAGCTCAATCAAGACTTACCAGTTGTTGTTTAGTGTTTCTAGGGTAAGCAAGTCTAATGACCTATTTACTGGCCGGTGATATTGGCGGCACCAAAACTATCCTGCGCTTGGTTAAGCACGCGACCACCGATGCCGCCAGGGCTGAAAAGCTTAACCTAGCCAACTGTTTTGAAACCACCTACTCTAGCCAGGCCTATCCTGACCTGGTGCCGATGGTAAAAGAGTTTTTGCAGCAGTCGGAGGCCGCTCTGGGGCTTAAGCCTGGCCCAGAGCGGGCCTGTTTTGCCATTGCGGGTCCGGTGGTGGATAACTGCTCTAGTTTGACCAATCTGGCCTGGTCTTTGGAAGGCGATCGCCTGCAGGCAGAACTGCATTTGCAAAGTGTCGAGCTGATCAACGACTTTGAGGCGGTGGGCTATGGCGTATTTGGTCTAGAAGCAGAAGACTTGTACACCCTACAACCTGGGGATCCCCACCCCAAGGCCCCCGTCGCAATTTTGGGGGCGGGTACAGGATTGGGCCAGGGGTTTGCCCTGACCCAGGGGCACCGGCAAGTGGTGTTTCCCTCAGAAGGGGGCCATGCGGATTTTGCCCCCCGCTCTGAGCTTGAGTTTCAACTGCTGCGTTACCTGCTAGACAAGCACCAGATTTCGCGGGTATCGGTGGAGCGGGTGGTATCGGGTCAGGGAATTGTGTCGATTTACCAATTTCTGCGCGATCGCGAATTTGCCAGCGAATCCCCTGATATCGCTGACGCCATTACCCAGTGGGAGCGACAAACGGGGCTGAAGACTAAAACCATTGACCCAGCCGCTGTGATTGCCCAGGCGGCGGCAGAGGGGCGCGATCGCCTCTGCCACAAGGCGATGGAAATTTTTGTCGAAGCCTATGGGGCGGAAGCGGGCAACCTGGCCCTAAAACTGCTGCCCTACGGTGGCCTCTACGTGGCTGGGGGCATTGCCGCTAAAAACCTAGCCCTGATCCAATCGGGGCTATTTATGCAAGCCTTTGGCCACAAGGGCCGCGTCAGTCACCTGCTGGACAAAGTCCCCGTCCACATTGTGCTCAACCCCCAGGTGGGCTTAGTTGGGGCAGCGATGCGAGCGGCTGCCAACTAGGGATCGCGATCGCCCCAGAATCACCAACCCCACAGGATAAAATAAACCATGCTGTTGTTTTAACCGTGGGGTATGGCAGGTCATAGCAAGTGGGCCAACATCAAACGCCAAAAGGCCCGAGTCGATGCAGTCAAGGGCAAAGTCTTTGCCAAAATGTCGCGGGAAATTATTGTGGCTGCCCGGTTGGGTGGCCCCGACCCCGCTGGCAACTTTCAACTGCGTACCGCCATCGATAAAGCCAAGGCCGCCGGGGTGCCCAATGACAACATCGACCGGGCGATCGCCAAGGGGTCAGGTCAACTCGGGGCAGACGATAACTATGAAGCGATTCGCTATGAGGGGTATGGCCCTGGCGGAGTGGCCATCTTAATTGAAGCCCTCACCGACAACCGCAACCGCACCGCCGCCGATCTACGGGCCGCCTTCAGCAAAAGCAATGGCAACCTGGGGGAAACCGGCTGCGTCGGCTGGATGTTTGACCAAAAAGGGGTGGTGACTATCGCTGAGCCCGGTCATGAAGAAGCCCTGCTGGAGGCGGCTATGGACGGTAGTGCTGAATCCTATGAGCTCACAGACTTGGATGACGACACTCCCGGCGCAGATGTGTTCTGCGATCCTGCTGATTTAGAACAGTTGGACACCGCCCTGAAGACCCATGGTTACCCAGTCAAACAGGTGGAATTGCGCTGGATACCCAGTAATACGGTGGTGGTCGACGACCCAGACCAAGCCCGGTTGTTATTGAAGCTGATGGACGCCCTAGAGGACTTAGATGACGTGCAGTCGGTCACGGCCAATTTCGACCTGGCGGAGGAGTTACTAGAGGCTATGGTGGCCTAGGGCAGCGTCGGGCCTTAGGTTGAGGGTTAGTATAGGCCTGGCGATCGTAGCAGCACAGTACCAGAGTTTTGTTATCTTTTAGCCATCAGGGCCTGCGTAACTCCTCAATCACGATCGCCGCCAGCTTTTCTGATGCTCCCGGTTCCCCCCGTACCGCTTGTAAGTCCTGGCGCATGGCCTCTAGCTGCTCGGGTTGCTCCAGGTAGTTCACGGCTTGCTTGGCCACCTGGTCCGGGGTTAGAGGCCCAATCAGTTCTGGCACAATTTCTCGGCCTGCCCAGATGTTGGGCCAGGCGAACCGTTGCCCCCCTCGGTAAATTCGCTTTAGCACCAGGCGATTGATCACCCTAGCCAGAGTATTGCCTATCCCCGGCAAGTTCATTACCATACCGGGGATACCATCCCATGCTTTCATCGCCTCTAACTTTTGGGTGGGCAGCAGCACAATCATCGGCACCCCCAGGGCTCCGAGCTCGGCGGTATTGGCCCCGACAGTGGTTAGACAAAGGCGAAATTGACTGATCAGGTCATAGGCAGGATGGGTCTGCCACAGCCGTACCTCTAGCCCAGCGGGGGTACGTAGCTTAGGTCGAGGAGAATCGGCATCCACCAAAGTCGCGAGGGGAGCGCCGGGCTGGCCAGCGGTAGTCAACCCCTGATCTAACAAGCCAATATCAGGATTATGGGCCGGGTCAGCCAACTGGGCCAATGTCTCTAGGGGCAACATCGGGGCCACTGGAATCACAAACTGGGTCTGAGGGCGTTGCTGTTGCATGGCCGTCGCCACCATCAGACCAAAGGGCAACCCCAGGCTCAGCTTATTGGTCTTAGACCCTGGCATCAGCCCGACCAGTTCATCGGTGGGGGAGAGGTCCAACGCCTGGCGCACCGCCTGGGTGGTGGTGACATCGGCTCCCACATCCGCCATCAAATCGCCAATCACCTCGCACTTGGCCCGATATTGGGCGGGCACCGCCGCCATCACTTTGGCGGTCATACAGCCAAACCGGTCAATCCAGCGGGGCCAGCGCACCTCCCATTCCGCATAGACCACGGTGCGATAGCCCAGGCGCTTACCAATCACTAGGGGGTAGACCTGGTCTCCGCCTAAAAACACCACCACTCCCTGGGGATGCCAATCCCAGCCTGCGGCGGTTTTACCCCTAAGCAAAAACGGGAAGAAATGCTTTGCCCCCTGCACCCGGTCCACCTCTGGGAAACTGCGGACAATCTCGGCCTCACGGCCCGAGGCATTAGTACAGGGGGATAAGACCACCGAAATGCGAGCTTGGGTCGGATCAGGCAGGCGCGATCGCAGGGCTTTAACCACAGGCCTGACCCAGGTGGATACCTCCCCCGGCCCATTGGACAAAATCAAAATATCGTAGGGAACCATAATCGAATACTACAAGGCAGGATTACTGCCAACCTAATCAGCCCTAGCAGGCCAATCAGCTCATGGGGCCGCATCTGGGTTGTTCTGTTGCCGTCAATCAATGCCACAATAACCTGATGAACAGGCACTATGCCCTATGGACACAACCAGGGGAGATCCAATAGGTTAATTCACATCAGCAAAATCGTCTAAGCAAAATTGTCTAAGCATCGCGATCAACTGTTGAGCCCTAGGCTCCCCGCTAGAGCGCTACTCATCCGACTTGACACCAGATTTACGCTGTGACTGACCGTGGCTAATCTTGAATATCTCAATATTCTAAAACAGGGTGTTCCACAGTGGAATAACTGGCGACAAGACCATGACGCCCCCAGCCCTGACTTTCGGGATGCGGAACTTAGCCAGATCAACCTGAAACGGGCCAACCTGACCGGGGCTGACTTCAGCGGCGCCGACCTCAGTCAGGCCAACCTCAGTCAGGCCAACCTCAGCCAGGCTAACTTTAGTCGGGCCGATTTAAGTCAGGCCAATTTGTCAGAATCCCATCTGCATGGGGCCGAGTTGAGCCGGGCCAACCTTAGTGAGGTTAAGCTGTTTCGGGCGATTATGATTAAAGCCACCTTGTTCAGAACCCTGCTCAAAAAAGCCAACCTTAAAGGAGCCATTCTGATTGAAGCCGACTTAACCGGAGCCAAACTGATCGAAGCCAGCCTCACCGAGGCCAGTTTGATTGGGGCTAGCCTGAACAATGCCACCATGGACTGGGCCGATTTACGCCATGCTGATTTGAGTAATGCCAGCCTGCGAGGGGCGATTCTGATTCAGGCCAATCTGCATGGAGCCACCTTGATGGAAGCCACCCTGACGCGGGCCGTCCTGATTCGGGCCAACCTCAGTCAGGCTGACTGTAGCCATGGCAACCTCAAGGCCACCAACCTAAGTTATGCCAACCTCAGCCGCACTAACCTCAGCTATGCCAACCTCAGCGAGGCTAACCTCAGCCACACCTTACCGGGATTGGCCAAGCTTTGCCATACTATTCTGCCCCGAGAGATTAAGGTAGACCCCAACCGTGACTGCCAATCCCTGGGTCTGGTTAATAGGTAGGTAGGGGTGGGTCAACTTCAGCGTCAAGAAACCCACCCCGCCCTCCGGGCACCCCTCCCAGGGAGGGGACGGAAAGTCTTGCTGTATTAGAGCAGCCTCGCTGGATAGCTGCCTTCCGTCTTCCGTCTTCCTTTACTAGTCTTGCTGGTGAGCGAACTGGTGAGCTCCGATCGCAGCCAACCCTCCAGCCACCACCACTAACACTGGAATGGTAAACCAGGGAAACTCCAGCACTGGCTTATAGGCGGCCGCCC
>SLIY01000066.1 GCA_007135385.1 Leptolyngbyaceae cyanobacterium CSSed165cm_216 | reverse complement strand
AGTCAAAACTATAGGGCATTACTATGTGGTATTAGTAGGCCAACTATTCCTGATACCCAGCACCTGATACCCTCGGCTAGAGTAATCATCATTTTTCCCAGCCAGTTAACCGACGTTTTCCCATCCGTCCTTGAACCCTATGCCAGGTACCCTATCCTTTCGTCGTAGCCTACTGCTACCCCTAGCCTTGTCCACCATTGGGCTAACTGCCATAGCGGCCAATGCCCAAGGTCGAGTTTACTCGCCGATTCCTCTGCCCGATTCCCGAGAAATCACCGACATCCTCAGCGACGAGGATATTCCCACTGGCTTTGGCGGTTTTGCCAGAGATTACACCGTCTACTTAGAAGCCGGTGACCAAGTCGCTATTGACGTTAAGTCTGATGATTTTGACACCTATGTCATTCTCCTGAACCAGGACGGTACCGTCATTGGCGAAAATGACGATGGCCCCGACGGCACCACCAACTCGTTGCTGTTTGCCCGCATTGAGGTATCCGGCACCTATACCGTGCGGGTACGGGCCTATGCTGGCCGTGGTACAGGGGAATTTTACCTAAAAGTGGCCCGGCTGCGGGAAATTTAGTCAGCTTTTACGGCAATCTATTGGCCTGCCTATTGGCCCACAGTCCCTACTGCCATACATAAATCAAAATAAACAGAATAATCCAGATCACATCGACAAAATGCCAGAACAGGGAGGTGGCAATCACCCCCACTTCGCCGTCCTCATAGTTGCCCGGAATAAACGATCGCCCTAGCATCACCGCCATCATCAGGACCCCTGTCAGCACATGCAGCCCGTGAAAGCCAGTCAGCAGGTAAAAGGTGCCACCGTAAAGACCATCGGTAAAGCTAAAGGATAGACTGGCCCACTCCACCGCCTGACCGTAGAGGAAGAAACTACCCATGGCCATGGTCAACAGCCAAAGGGCGCGAAAACCCCAGAGATTTTCTTTTTTGAGATAACGCTCAGCGAAGTAGATGACAAAGCTACTGGATACCAGCACGATGGTATTAATCAGGGGTTCTCGTACCTCTAGCCCTTCTACCCCAGCGGGCAACCAGTCGGCAGTCGTGGTTTTGTAGACAATGTAACCAACAAAAAAGCTGAGGAAAATCACGCTTTCTGACAACAGAAAGATGATGAAGCCCACCAGGCGATGTTCCCCTTCTTCGTGGTGGTCGGCGGCATGGACGGTAGCCGCCGTATTTAAGTTTTGATCCAGGTTAACTGAGCTCACTAGCTAACTCCGTAGACACCATTTGCTGTGCAATCAAAGGTTCATTTTTGCCGTAACCATAGGGTTCTGAGACCACGGTGGGAATCTCGGCAAAGTTTTCGTGGGGCGGCGGCGAAGCTACCAGCCACTCCAGACCGATCGCCCGCCAAGGGTTAGCCGGTGCCTTATCCCCCAAAATCCAGGAGCTAATCATATTCAGTAAAAAGGGCAACACAGAAACCCCCAGCAAAAACGCCCCAATGCTAGCGATTACATTCCAATAGGCAAACTCGGGATCATAGGAGGCCACCCGCCGAGGCATACCCTGCAAACCCAAGGGGTGCATCGGAAAGAAGTTGAGGTTAACCCCAACAAAGGTCAAGACGAAATGGAGCTTGCCTAGGCCCTCGTAGTACATGCGGCCGGTCATCTTGGGAAACCAGTGGTATATGGCTGCATAGATCCCCATCACGGCCGCCCCATAAATCACATAGTGGAAGTGGCCTACCACAAAGTAGGTATTGTTAACGTGAATGTCAAAGGGCACCGCGGCCAGCATAATACCGGTAATGCCTGCAAACAAAAAGTTAACTAGGCCACCCAGGGCAAACAGCATTGGTGTGGTCAAGCGAATTTTGCCCCCCCATACGGTGGCTACCCAGGCAAAAATCTTCACTCCCGTGGGCACCGAGATGGTCATGGTGGTGGCCATAAACAGCATCCGCATCCAGCTGGGGGTGCCGCTAGCAAACATGTGGTGTACCCAAACGATCGCACTCAAACCCGTAATCACAAAAGATGACACCGCCACAAACTTGTAGCCAAATAGTGGCTTGCGGGCATACACCGGAAACAATTCTGAAAACACCCCAAACACCGGCAAAATAATCACATACACCGCTGGGTGAGAGTAAAACCAAAAGAAGTGCTGATAGAGGACTGGATCGCCCCCAGTGGCCGGGTCAAAAAAGCTAGTACCCACCGTCAGGTCAAACAGCAGCATGACCGCCCCAGCCGTTAAGGCCGGTAGGCCAAACAGCTGAATGGTTTGCGCTGCGGCCACCGTCCAGCAGAACACCGGCATTTTAAAAAAGGTCATGCCTGGAGCCCGCATCCGAATAATAGTGGTGACAATGTTCACTGCCCCTATGATGCTGGAAATGCCAGAGAGGGCCACCGCTAGAATCCATAGGAACTGACCATTGATCAGATTGCCAGTGGGATTTTGCAGGCTCACCGGCGGATAGGCCCACCAGCCCGACTGCGACGGCCCACCAGGTACCAAAAAGCTAGCCATGAGAATAAGGCCAAACACTGGCACCATCCAGAAAGCCACCGCGTTGAGCCGGGGAAAGGCCATGTCCCGCGCCCCAATTTGCAAGGGCACTAGATAGTTGGCCAAGCCATTGAGGACTGGAAAGGTCCACATGAACAGCATGATGGTGCCATGCATGGTGAACAGAGCGTTGTACACCGTGCGATCAACTAGGTCGGCTTCTGGGGTGATCAGCTCACCCCGCATCACCATGGCCAGAAAGCCGCCGACCAGGAAAAAAACAAAGGCGGTGACAATGTACTGAATGCCAATCACCTTGTGATCAGTGCTGAAGGTGAAAAAGCGCCACCAGTTTTCCGGTTCGCCCGGCTGTGGCTCGTTCTGGCGGTAGTAGGGAGCGATGATAGAGGTTTCAGTCATAGGGGAGGTAGGAGCTATGAGAGATCGGGGGAGTGGGGTAGGGGAGTGAATGGGTGGGTAATAGGGATGGGGGAGGTGGGGGGGATTCGGGTTTACGGTTTACGGTTCACGGTTTGCCGTACACCGTAGACCTTGCCCCCTAGACCTGGTAGCTGATCTCCTTCTGCCTTTTGCTTTGCCATGGGGGAAACTTTAGGGTGGGTTAGGCGGTTGGGGTTGGCGCTAGGGCCACAGCACTCAGGGGCCGCTGTAACTCACCGTTGGGGAGGGGCCCCAGGATCTTCAGGATCTGATCAGGGGCCGGGAATGGGGAGGTCCGGAGAGCCGGGAAAGTTGACCAGCGGGGCGGGGGCAGGGGTGACGGTTTTCCAGCCAGGGCGGCTGTCGCGATTTTCGACTCTGACTTGGTACTCGACATAGGAGGGGTTGAGACCAGGTTGGGGAACTTGGGCCGCCGCTTGATTCAGCCACTGGTGGTAGGCGTCGGCGGACTCAACTACTACATTGGCCTGCATGGCTGCAAAGTAAGTGCCACTATATTCTGAGTCGCGCAGGCGATAGGTACCCTCGCGGATAGGAGTAAACTCAAAGTTCACCTGACGACCGGGAATTACATCCTGCTTCACCCGAAAAGCGGGTACATAGAAACCGTGGATCACATCCTCGGAGGTCATGGCTAGCTTGGCGCGAGTGTAATTAGGCAGGTGCAGTTCGGTGCTGGTGACACCGGCCTGGGGATAGTAAAACTCCCACACCCACTGGCGGGCATGGACTTCGATGGATTCTGGCTGAGCTGGAGCTGCGGCTGTCAGGGGGGCTGCTATCGCCTCCCCCATCATGTGCACATGCTCCATGGGACCGAGAATGCCCATCTGGTCATAGATCTTGTAGCTGTAGCCCGCGATCCAGACTACCAGCACAAAGGGGATTGCTGTCCAGACAATCTCCAGAGTGAGATTACCCTCAATCGGTGGACCGTCCCCTTCGTCGTACTTGGCCGCCCGCTGAAACAGCACCGAGTACAACAACGTGCCAGCCACCCCCAAGAAAATGAAGGTGCCCAGGGTGGTCAGAAAACTGAACAGATTATCCACAAGTAGCGCCTCTTCAGAGGCTGGCTCGGGCATCCAGTGGTAAGCCTGCTGCCCCACCCAAATACTGATCGGGGTCATGATGGCGGCTAAGAGCAGCAATCTGAGAATGACACGGACCTTCATGGGCTAGATTCCCCCCGGCAACAGTATGTTCAACATCGTCAGGTCTTCACCGGCCCGCAGCAGCTGATTGGCGCTGATATGGACACCAAACTCGGCCGCCAACTGCGCACCCAGGGTGCCATGGGCAAACATTAAGGTAAAAATGCCTAGACCAGTCAGCAAGTAAGACCATTGCACCTGTCGGGCTCGGTCTTTGCGCCACAGGTAGCGCTGGAAACCTCGCCAGATGGCCATGCCGGTGATCAAGGCCAGTAGCACCACCCCACCAACCCCGTGCCATAGCATGGTTTCCAGGCTCTCCAACCCCCAGGCGCTGACCCCGTCGCTCAGCGGTTGGGCTAACAACATTTCGTAGAAGCCCGCTGCCACAGTAGGAAACGTGACCACTGCCGCCGCTACCATATTGAACCAACCCACATCAAAAAAGTTGGATCGCGTTGCCGGGATAGCCAGGAACTTAAATACCCGTTTTTCCAGGGGAAACAGCGCCCCGACAATATCAAAGCTAATGGCGACAATAAATAAGCCCAGGGTCAAATGTACCAGGTTGGGATGGATGGGCAGATAGTAGGGCAACCCATTGGGGCCAAGTTGATCTCCCAATTGGTCAAGTAAATCAGGATTCATCACAGCACTCCGTCACGAATTGCTTCCACCACCTCTACGGTGTGCAGACCATAGATCCAAACCAACTTATCGCCCAGGTAGGTCTGAAAGAAGACGAGTCCAGTCAGGAATACACTCACCCCTAAGTAAGCCATGGGAATACTCTTGGGATCCTTTAGACGCAGCACGTAGCGCCAGCCGGTAATGGCGGCAATAATCCCTGATAAGGACCAACCTAGGATCGTGTGCAGGCTCAGGGTAGACTCAGCGGCAGGGACGTAGGGCATCGCCAGGCCTGCTTCGACTTGGCCAAAAATGACCGCAATGAAAATGGAAACAGTGGCAAAGCACAGATTCCACCAACTGACCTCATAGTAGCGAGGATTTTTGGTGAAGTAACCAATCACATCGCACACAAAGGCGAACAGGGCCATGGCAATGACGAAGTGCACCACGATGGGGTGAATGGTGTCAGGGTAAGGAAGGTTGTGTTCATTGAGGGGGGGCAAATACTCAAACACGGGTGTCTTAAGGCGTAAGGGGTTAGCGGAGTGAGCGGGAGTAGAGTGATCTAGGGTTAGGGGCGGGGGAGGGTAGGTTTATGGTCAGAGTGTGACCTGGGCTACCAGCAGCCTGAGAATAACAAACCCTTCTTTATAGGGTAGGTATCCCAGCTATCAATCGCCAGGAAAATTGGCATATTGGCCAGATTCTCTCACTGCCTGTTTGAGGTTCACCAGTATTTTATGAAATGTTAATTTCTGTTGAGAAGATTATCGCCCCACCCCCCACCCCCCCCATTTCCTGCGAGGGCAGACACACGGGTCTGCCCCTACCTCCCCTATTCCTCAATTTCCTGTGAGGGCGGACACACCGGTCTGCCCCTACTCATTCATGTTCTTGTACGTGGCCACTGCCGAGGGTGAGATCCGGTTTAGGTAACGGAAGATCCAGTATTTGAATACCGTATCCAAAATCACGGGGAAGGTGGCGATAAACAGAAAGATAAAGTCGCGGTTGGCGGGAAAGCCCAGGTGCCGCGATAGCCCTTCTAGCAAAATCTCCCAGCCGTGGGGCGAGTGGAACCCGACAAAAATGTCAGTGAACAAAATAATGATGAAAGCTTTGGCGCTATCGCTGAGACCGTAGACAATTTCATCCATAAAGGATTTGAGATTCGCCACGTCTTGCTTGCGGGTGACCAGCACTAGGGCAAAAGCCCCAGCGGCCAGGATGTCAGCAAAGACATTTTTGACGGCATTGGTGCTGCGATCGCGATATTCGTCTTCAATGTCCGTCGCTTTGGCCCGCACCTGTTGTTCAATGCTCAATTCTGATAGGGGTGGGGCTTTGCCAATCAGCACCTCAAACCGCAGTCGCTCTTCAAATTGTTGCAGCTCATGCAGGGCCTCTTCTTCCATCTCCAGATTCAGAAAGACATCGGCCTGGTCGTCCACTCGCACTCGTTCCACAATCGGCCCGACTAAAAAGGCCTTGGTAAACTGCTGGGTGAGCAGGGGCACAATAATAATCAGCAGCAGAAACCGAATGGCGGCGGTGGTTTTCGACTTTGATTTGCGAAAACTCTTAACCACCTCCTCCTCCGCATTGGGGTCTAAGTCCTTGCGGATGCGGTCTACGGTACGCAAAATCGAGCGAGGCAGGACATTGGCGCGATCGGAGAGGGCATCGGGTCGGTTATTATCATTGCCATTGACCGCTTCCCCATTTTGACCCCGCCGAGCTTGGTCTGCCTTAGCCCGCAGGATTCGGGTCGGAGAGGTGGACTCGATCGCCAGATCTTCCCCATCGGTCAGGGTAATCACCCGCTGGCTGGCCGACTCCTGGGTGGCGTAACGGGCTAGGACCTCATCCACTAGACGCAGCTTGCGCAACACTAACGCCTGGCGATCAACCACATTCACGGTTAAATCGTCGCGGCTACCTGGCAGCTGTACCTCTGTCATTCGCGGCTCAGATCCACGTACCACCGAGCGACTGGCCCGAAACTCAGCCATCCGGACTCGCATCAGGTTAAGGTATTGCTTCAACTCCCCCTCGAAATAGGTCATGGCACTGTCGCCATAGTTGCCATAGCGGGAGGAAATTGGATTACCGCCAAAGTAATCTCGCTCGATGGCCTCAATGGTCTGAGCCGCCTCATAGGCCTGGTTCAGCGCTCGCTCGGGGGTACGCAAAAACCACTGCTGTACATTGCGAAAAAAGCCTGGAGTCTGCATCCAACCATTAGCTAATAAGGGAGTATGGGGATTAGATTAACACCCCTCGACTCTAGCCAAGCACCCAGCGCTTGATGGTTCTTAGGAGCGCAGCCTGATAGAGTAAAGGATCTGATTTTTGAGCCTGAGATCAGTGCCGCAGATTAACGATTTCGGTCTAAATTTAGAGACTAAATCTGCCTGTCAACGGGGCACTATCAAGCAGCCATTGCCCTGTGGATACTATGGGATAGGTTAAGGGGGATAGGTTAAGGGGGATAGGTT
>SLIY01000090.1 GCA_007135385.1 Leptolyngbyaceae cyanobacterium CSSed165cm_216 | reverse complement strand
TTGTATCGGTGGTTGGCAGGGGATCGAATGGTTACGGGATACGGTGGGCCAACAGCCCCAGTACTTCTGGTTGATTCGGTGTAATACCTGGGCCTGGGAATTTTTAAACCGAGTCTGTCAGGTGGGGGCTTACTTTAATTGTCAGGTGCGATTGCCTGAACTAGATAAGGCCCAGCTGGCCAGTTGGTTGATCCCGTTTGCCCAGCGCCTGCAACCTGAGACGGGCCATCAGGCGGAGACAGAGACAGAGCATGAGCATGGGGATGAGGATGGTGAGCCGGACTTTGAAGACTGGTCTTGGGGCACCCTGGCAGACTTATCTATGGGCAGTGCAGCCGTGGCAAAAGCATTGTGGTTGCAGTCGTTACGCTTGCGAGAGACAGACTGGCCCGAGAAAATTGTGGCCCTAGAGGATCACTGGTCGTTACCAGTGCCCTTGCAGCAATTGGCGCCAACATTACCGGGGCTACCAGACCTAGAGGCGGAAGACAATTATGTGATTCACGCGCTGATGTTGCATGGACTGATGTCGCGATCGCACTTAGCCCTTAGTCTCGGCCAGGGGGAAAGTGTGGTGCAGGTGCGGGTGCAAATGTTACGCCAGGCTGGCGTGATTCAGGTCAATCACCAGGGCTTATCCATTGCTCCGGACCACTATCCTAAACTGTGCGCCCAACTCAGCAACAACAACTTTCTCACGGGAGAACACTGATGCCAGCCATACCCTGGGGACTAACCCTAGCCCAAATCGAACAAGCCGAAGAAGCGTCAGAGCTGCTAGACAGTATCACTGTGCTGACAGTAATTAACGCGATTCTCAGCCTGCTTCTGGCCTACGGGCTAATGACTATTGTGCAAGCTCTGGCGAACTGGCTGTCAGAGCGAGTGCCGCGCCGGTTTCGGCTGATCATTAAACAGTCGATTCCCTTTTGGAAGGGGATAATTTTGCTGGTGCTGATTGCCCATATCGGCAACCTGTTTTTAGATATCTCAGAGCAAAATCTGCTGGCCTTGACGGGTACCATTGCCGTTGCCCTGGGGTTTGCCTTTAAGGATTATGTCAGTTCGATTATTGCTGGGGCGGTGGCCCTGTTTGAAGCGCCTTATCGAGTCGGCGATCGCGTTACTATAGCCGACCATTACGGCGAAGTGGTCAGCTATGGCCTGCGGGGCATTCGCCTGCACACCTTTGACGACGACATCATCACCGTACCCCACAGCAAAACCTGGTCAGAGGCCATTGTCAACGCCAACAGCGGCAGCCTAGAAGCCCAGGTGGTGACTGACTTTTATGTGGATCATACCGCCGACCCCCAGATGATCACCGATATCCTTTATCAGGCCGCCTATAGCAGCCGCTTTACCCAACTCAAGCTGCCGATCATCGTGGTGATGGCCGAAAAACCCTGGGGTAGCCACTTTAAGCTGCGCGCCTATCCCATGGATATTCGTAATGAACCCGCCTTCCGCAGTGACATTCTGCGGCGGGCGAAGGCGGCCCTGGCAGAGATGGGGGTCACTTACCCCAAACTGCCTACCGTCCTCATCGAGGATGATGACTAGTACCACCTGGCAGAAATACAACCACCTTTACGGAGGGTGTCAGGTGCAAGGTGTCAGGTGTCAGGTGGGAACTGCAAACCCGATACCCGATACCCCCCCATCCCCCAAAGCCCCCACACCATTACAAGAGAAAGCACTTATTTTTGTTCTATGGCCACCTTTCTGCGCCCCCTCAGCTATCGTTACCAGTGGCTTTATGACAGTATTGCCCGCACCGCCGCCCTGACGGTGGGCGGTGAAAAACGGTTTCGCACCCTGGCCCTGAACGACCTCACCATCACCCCCGACACTCGCATTCTAGATCTGTGCTGTGGCAGTGGCCAAACCACCCGATTTCTGACCGACTACTCTAACGAGGTGACGGGCCAGGTCACAGGTCTAGATGCCTCCCCCCTCTCCATTCAGCGGGCTAAACACAATGTGCCCACCGCCACATTCGTCAAAGGCTGGGCCGAGGACATGCCCCTAGAGAACGCCAGCTTTGACCTGGTCCACACCAGTGCCGCCATGCACGAAATGGAACCTGCTCAGCGGCGAGATATTTTCCAGGAAGTGTGGCGGGTGCTAGTCCCCGGCGGCACCTTTGCCATGATTGACTTTCACCAGCCCCAGAACCCGATTTACTGGCCGGGCTTAGCCACCTTTCTATGGCTATTTGAAACCCACACCGCCTGGGAGTTGCTGCAAACCGATGTGGCGGCTGAACTCCGAGCCATCGGCTTTGACTGTCCTGACCCCAAGCTCTATGCCGGCGGTAGCCTACAAGTGATTCAGGCGAAGAAAAGTGGATGAGTGGATGAGTGGATGGGTGGATGGGTGGATGGGTGGAGGGGGAAGGAGTGGAGGGTATCGGGTTTCGGGTTTCGAGGATTAGGCTGCTTCCTGACACCTAACACCTGATACCTGACACCTAACACCTCCCCACCTCCCCCATTCTCCCCACCCTTTCCCCGCCTCCTCACCGCCCCGGCACATCAAAGGCACAGTCAATATAGTCCTGCAACACCAGGTAGCGACCATCCGCCAAATCCAGGTACCGGTTGGAGTCGCCACTGGTGGGGATTGCCCCTCGGCGGCAGGCCACTAGGGCCACATCGAAACGGCAGGTGGCGTCGGCCCACTGGGGTTGCTTCAGCAGGTAGAGTTGGGCGGCTTTCCACAGCTTGGCCTGCTTGCCGCGGGTAATGGCCATTAAACCATCGGCATCCCAGTTGCCCTGACTGCGGGTTTTCACCTCCACAAAGGCCAGGTATCCGCTGCAGCCAGCGGGGCCACGGGCCATCACCAGATCTAACTCTCCCCAGCGACAATGCCATTGCCGTGCCTGGAGTTGCCAACCTTGCGCCATCAACCACTGGGCCACCAGGTCCTCTCCCCTGGTACCCAACTCTCCTTTGGTCATAGGTTCTGTCATTGACCGACTCCAATCCGTCTATAGGTGGATGCTCTAGAATGCCCAAGGATGTAACAGAGTGCTTCAAAATCGGGGCATTTGTATCGTTTACAACAGACCAAACCGGTGGAATCGCGTGAACTAAGCTCTGTGTCGTTTGTGCGTCGTTTACAAGGAGCTCCCGTGACCCAACAGACTGAAAAAATGCCCCAGTCGCCGCCTGATCAAGGTTTTGGGGGCAAGGTGGCTGCATTTTTTGATTTTGATAGCCTGAATACTAGCTTTCGCACCGAGACCCTGGCCGGGCTGACCACCTTTGTCACCATGGCCTACATTTTGATCGTGAATCCTGGCATCTTGTCAGAGGCGGTGTTTCTGACCGAGTCGGGCGATTTATTTGGGGAGTTGGTGGTGGCTACCGGGGTGTCTGCCGCCCTGGCTACGCTGATCATGGGGCTATATGCGAAGCTGCCCTTTGCCCTGGCCCCGGGGATGGGCATCAACGCCTACTTTGCCTTTACGGTAGTGTTGGGCCTGGGCATTG
Source organism: Leptolyngbyaceae cyanobacterium CSSed165cm_216 (assembly GCA_007135385.1). Lineage (GTDB taxonomy): Bacteria > Cyanobacteriota > Cyanobacteriia > Phormidesmidales > Phormidesmidaceae > Nodosilinea. The sequence goes on along the minus strand of SLIY01000090.1, from coordinate 3,762 downwards.
ACTGGCGGGTGGCCCTGGCTGCCGTCTTCATCGAAGGGATTATCTTCATTGTGATGACGGTGACCAGCCTGCGCAGCAAGATTGTGGAGGCCATTCCCGATGCAGTAAAGCACGCTACCACTGCGGGTATTGGCCTGTTTATTGCCTACATCGCCCTGAAGGGAGCCGGAATTATTGCCCCGTCGGAGGCCACCTTCACCACCCTGGGTGATTTACGGGCTCCTTCTGCGGCCATGGCCCTATTGGGGTTGGCTATAACCTCGGCCTTGTTTGCCCGGCGAGTGACTGGGGCGCTGCTGTGGGGCATCTTGGGTACGGCTATTCTGTCCTGGATTTTTGGGGTGGCCGCTTGGCCTACTGGTCTGATGGGGATACCTCAGCCCCCTACTGATTTGTTTGGCCAGGCCTTTGTGGGGCTTGGGGAGCTGATCGCCATCAACTTCTGGGAGATGATCAGCATCGTGTTTGTGTTCCTATTTGTGGATTTGTTTGACACCATTGGTACCCTGACTGGGTTGGGGGCTAAGGCGGGCTACATCAAAGAAGATGGCAGCTTCCCTGGGGCGGAAAAGGCGTTTATGGCTGACGCTGTGGGCACCACCGCCGGGGCCGTGTTGGGCACCTCTACGGTAACCACCTACATCGAGTCGGCCTCGGGCATTTCGGAAGGGGGCCGCAGTGGCTTTACCGCTGTAGTAGCCGCCGCTCTGTTTTTTGCCTCTATCTTTTTCATCCCCTTCCTGCAGGGGATTCCCCCCTTCGCTACGGCTCCAGCCCTGGTGATTGTGGGGGTGCTGATGATGTCGGCGGTTAAGTTTATCGATTGGGAAGATCCGGCGGCGGCGATCGCGGCTTTTCTGACCATTATCATGATGCCGTTATCCTTCTCCATTGCGGAAGGACTGGCCATGGGTCTGATTGCCTACCCGGTGGTCAAGGCCTTTCAGGGCAAGCTGAATGAAACCAGCATCGGCATGTGGATTTTGGCGGCTATCTTTATCCTGCGCTACATCTTTGTGGCCTAGGCATCTTAGTCGTGCAGGGAGTCTTGGCTAGAGAATTTCCTGGTCTACTCGCTGAGCCCCTATGACATTCAACCTCAGTCCCTTTTCTTAGGCCGCTGCACATCGCTGTGCGGCGGCTTTTGTCTTCAAACCTAGCTCAGTCCATGAAAACCAACGCAGCCCGTATCCTCGATCGCCTGCAACTGCCATACCAGCTACTCCACTATGGGGTCGATGCCGACGACCTAGCCGCCGACAGCACCGCTAGTAAGCTAGGGTTGCCCCCAGGGCAGGTGTTTAAAACCCTGGTGGCCCAGGGCGATCGCCATGGGGTTTGTCTGGCGGTAATTCCTGGCGACACCCAGTTAGATCTAAAGGCGCTAGCGGCGCTGACGGGCGATCGCAAAATTGAAACCGTCCCACTCAAAGCCGTACAGCCGCTCACTGGCTACATTCGCGGCGGCGTCACCGCCCTGGGCACCAAAAAGGCTTACCCCGTGTATGTGGATGAGGCGATCGCCAGCTTTGAGACCATTGCCGTCTCAGCTGGCAAGCGAGGGCTGATGCTGTGGCTGGCCCCCCAAGACTACTTAACCGCTACCGATGGCCAGATCGGGCGCCTCTGCCGTCAGCATTAACCGGTTCTGAAGCCAATCCGGCAACGGACCCTGAGACCTTAGCGCCGATCTATCACTTAGTCAGCTCAACGGGCAGGACGCCAGACGATTTCTAGACCATGGGGGTCAGAGGCAGAGACCTCGGTACCGTCGTCGAGGGTAACCCGATTGGGGTTATCGACCATGGGCAATAGATTCCGTTCCGACCACTCAAAAGACTGACAGTCAGCCGCCATATCCAAGATGGCCACCCCAGGCGTGCGCTCAGCGTTCTGGAGGCTGCCAATCGCGGTTAGCGGCTTTGGCCCCCGCAGGCTGACATACATCTTGTCGTTGGCGGCCCAGGCCAAATCAGGCTTAGGATCTGGGCTAAAGGGACGGCCCATGGGCAGGGTCGAGACCACTTCATTGGTCTCTAGGTCAATGATGTTGACATCATTGCTGACCCGCATAAAGGTCCAAACCCAGGGTTTGCCATCCGGGTCGCGACAAATCTCAGCGCCATGGGTGTCATCGCCCGGTAATTCAATGGTGACTGGATCGGGGAAGGCAGGGCGCTGGCTGGTGTCAAACACAAACAGAAAGTCGTCTCCCCCCTGGGCCCCACTTTCACCATTCGTCAGCATGATTTCTTCATCGTCTAATGGGAATGCCCCACAGCCAATGCCAGGGACTTGCTCTGCCGGGTAGATGTGGTCCACAGTCATTGGGGTGGAACCATCGCCGGAACCGGTACCAACCACAGCGATACCCCCTCCAGCCAGAGTGACGTAGGCATGTTGGCTGTCAGCGGTAAAGTTGTGGCAAATGGGGACAACATTTTCGGTCCCCACCTGCTCGGCGTAGGGGCGCAGGTTTAAGGTCTCGACCAACTCGAAATGGTTGTTGTCGTAGTCGGTGGCAATCTTATGCAGAGCATTACCAGCCATATCGGCCACAATCACCATACTGTTATCGGGGGTGGCGAAGGCCGCATGGGCTTGCACAGTGCCAATGCCACCCGCGTCGACCACATTCACACAGCCGACGATTTCGCGGGTTTCCACGTCAAAGAAGTGAATGTCGCCGGATGCAACATTAGCGACCACCACATGGGTAGGGAAGGGCTGGGTGTGGTTGACCAAAGACATGTGGGGTCGTTTGGCCACCGGGCATCCCGCCGCGATCGCCGCATCAGCCAGGTCATACACCTCTGGGGCAACAGCCGCTGGGTCTGCCGCTCGCTGGGCTCCCGACGGGGCTTTCAGGGCTGGCCCACTCCAGATATACAAAAGACCGCCACCATCGGCCTGGGTATCGGCCTGGTCTAGGGCCCACACCTCATAGGTGGACTGAGACTGACCTGGGGTAGCGGCTGTGGTCTCAGCCTTGGCTGGAGCCATATGGCTGATCGACTCGGGAATGCTGCAGGCTGAAAGACCTAAGGTAAGGCCTACGGTTCCAGCCAACAAAAATTGGCGTTTCATGACAAACCTCCCTGTCAAAACTCTCTCTCAAGTACACAGATGCTTCAACGGAAAAGCCCGGACAGATCAGGCTCTGGTCGTCTAGAACTAGGCCAGGATTGGCCTGATTTAGGTGCGGTTTTCCCAAACCCCGAAAACCCTATCGGAATGCCGGGGTTTTTTAGTGTGACAGAAACATCTCATAAATCCGCACCTTCCGCAAGCTTATATAGCAAAATTTACGGATCCAGCAGCAGTCCCCCTACCCCATGGGTCAACCTCAGATGTCATTTCCGCGTTTGCGAAGCAAGGCCAGAGGTCTAAGGTGGTAATTCACCAGAAATCCACGATGAAGGTGTTGCTCTAGTACAGCCTGGTAGCAATATGACCACCGTTGCTGAGGGTGTCAGATTCTAGGGTTTAGGTATCAGAAATAGTTGGCCGACTGATAGCGTAGCGTACTCACTGGTACTCGATTTACAGGCGTCTCCTTAGCAAGAAGTTATCGTTTAACAGGATGTTTCAATTGTGAATCAATTGATTAAGCTGTGCATAGTCTAGGGTCCGCTAGGTGATATTCTTTAAGGCTGAAATATCCCTAAACTATTTGAGGAGACCGCAAGCATGAGTGCCGCACTCCTAGCGATCTTAGGATGGCTTGGTTTTTTTCTAGGCTATCGGTTCTATTCAAGATGG
>SLIY01000405.1 GCA_007135385.1 Leptolyngbyaceae cyanobacterium CSSed165cm_216 | reverse complement strand
ATTGCCCTGATTGCGGCGTTCTTTGGCTTTAGCGGCGTTGCCGCTGGGGCTGCTGGCATTGCCCAAATTTTGTTCTACGTCTTCTTAGCGATTTTTGTCATATCGCTGATTATGAACTTCCTGCGCGGTGCGGCATAGGTGAGTTGTTGATGCCGTCGAGGCCTAGTACTCTGCGGCATAAGTCGGCCAATCATTCCTGATAGCTGACCTCTAGGATCTGACACCCTCAGCAGCGGTGGCCCTAGTACTGCCAGGCAGTACTAGGACCTAAAGTCATCACTTTGCTGGCTGTCGTGGTTATCGGCCCGGTAGCGAGGATCACGCCAGGCACTGCCCACACCCCGTAGAATGCCGCGACCGACCAGGCCAATGCCCCGGCCAATCACATCGGTCAAGACATACACCAGGCCACTGCCCACGAACGATACAGCGGCCCGAAACCGAGGGGCGATCGCGTCTCGGGCCTCCACCACTAGCGTTACCGTCCGTTGTAATCCCGACAACTGATCTAGTTCGTCACGGCGGGGGGCATAGATGGTTTGGGTGTAGATCCCCCGGTTAGTAAACCCAAACAGCCGATACTGGCTTTCAAAAATAGATCTAGGTTCACCAATCAAGCCCTCCCAACGGTAGCGCCAGGAGAGATCATTGCGGAATCGCTCAATGTCCCGACTGGTGATCATGCGACGCTGGTAAAGGTTTTTCTTCAGCAGTTCCACATCAGCAAAACAATTCAGCATTGGTTGAACCACGCCGTTGGCCAGTTGAATTAACAAATGCTCCATCAGGGCTTGACTACGCTGTAGGGCCTCGGGGGTAGAAGCCACATAGGGACTGCCATCAACTATCATCGGTTCTTTAAATAACAGGTGTCCTAACACCATCGGTACAAGGGGAATCTGATCAAGGATAGCCGCCTGCACCACCTCCGCCTCTGCCAGTAGGGTCGGCACCACAGACTGTTCCGCCTGATTGATTTGGAGGGTGTAGTAGCGGCCAAAAAAGTCGGTGATGGCTGCTTCCCAAACATCCCGCAATACCACTGGGCTTTTGTCCGCCAGTTGGCCAGGGGGAATCGCCGCTCGTCGTAGGCTATCCAGGGCGTCTTCAAATTTACGCAGGGTGAGATAAAGCAGTTCACGTTTTTTCTCGTCGCGCAAAATATCAATCTCAAGCGGTACCGAACTGAGGTTAGTCAACGGCCCTTGCAGTTTGCGAAACACCCGCTCAAAGATGATGCTGGCCAGGTCTCCCTGCCGCAAGGCCAGTTGAGTTTGGCTGGTCATGGTCAAAGCTCGCTCGCCTGGCCTGGGGGCGTTGGCTAGGGCGGCTTCACCCGAGGGGGCGATCGCTCGGCTCTCTGGGTCGTCAACCGCTTGCCCGCTCTCTTTCTGCGCTTCCCAGGACGGTTGGGTGCGCCAGCGGGGATTGGTGGGTTGCCACTGGTCTGAGAAACCGGGAGTAGCCAACAGACGACGCATCAACCAGCGGGCGGCCTTTAACTCCCGGTAGCGCCCCGCCAATACCGCCTGGGTGAAAGGGGACGCCGGTTGCTGCTGGAGTTCGGCGGCGATGGCGGCCATGGTCGCTTCAATTTGCTGCACCGACGATAGCCGCATGCTAATGCGCAAGGCGGTGAACGGGCCTGGAACTGATCCTGATGCCGACTCCCACCGCGCTGCGCTGTAGGTTCTGTCTGCTATGGTTCCGATCTCGGGGGCGGACACAGTATCGGCGGTGGCGGCTCGCCCCAGCTGCTGAATTAACCGCCCCAGATCGCGCACCGGCAGACTACGGGAGGCAAAACTATCAGCTCCCATCTGACTGGCTGCCGCCTCTAGCACCGGCTCGGTTTGGGCACTCAGGACTAGCACCGGCAGGGTGGGGTATTGGGCTTTAATCTCGGCACAAAGCTGTAAGCCAGGCAATTGCTGAGGGTCGCCAGCCCCCAGTCCTAAGTCCAAAATCACCAGATCCAGATTGGCCACAGTGGGGTCTGGGGCCGGTGGGTTCTCCATTGCGTCATCCATTGCGTCAGTCCAGGGATCCTCGCTCACCTGGGTGGCCCGACTCTGGAGCACCGCCAAGGCTTCGCTGGGTTGGCTGGCTTCCGCCACTACCTGACAGTTGGCCGATTGTTCTAACCAAATGCGTAACCCCAGCCGAAACACGGGGTCGTCGTCCACGAGCATCAGACGCAAAGCCACAACTGTCATTCTGATTCTGAGGCGTTAGCATTACCACTGGCTGGGGTGCTGCGCCCTTCGGCCTCCCAAATGGACCAAATGTAGGCCCGTTCAGCCTGCCAAAGGGCGATCGCTCGCCGTGCCTCACTGTGCAGGGCACGACCAGGCGCAATCTGCGACGCCAGGTTAATGGCCGCCGTTAGGCTACCAGCATAGGCTAGATTTTTAGCCTCATCCAAAATCGGTTGGTCTTCGGCCACCTGGATCGTCGTAGTCCAGTCTGCAATTAATCCCTGGGCGCGACTGTGTAGGGCGCGACCAGGGGCAATGTCCCGAGCCTTGGTGATCGCCTCTCGCAGTTCTCCTTGGTCCGCTAGAGCAACCGCTGCATCTAGAATGGGCCGGTCTTCAATTACTTGAATTTCACTGCGCCATTCGGCTACTAAGGTTTGGGCTTCAATCCGCAAGGCACGACCCAGTTCAACCTCCTGCGCCTTCGCGATTGCCGCTTCCAGGGCAGGAATCGTCCCCGATCGAGCCAGAGCCCTAGCCTGCCTCAACGTTGGTCGGTCTTCAATCCGCTCAATGTTACCGCGCCATTCGGCAATCAGCGTTTGGCCCTGCAGTCGTCGGGGGCGACCCTGTTCCACCTGCGCCGCCTGGTGTATGGCCCATTGGTAGGTCAACCGCTGCCCCAAACTAGCCACCATCGCGCCAAATTTTAGTCGCTGCAGGTCAGCCAACTGTTGCCGCCAGGAGGCTACTCCAGGAATCGCCTTGACTGAAGAAACTTGAGCCCGTTGCTCGGCCGCCCCGATCGCCTCCATTAACTGCACCATAGCGCTGTACTGAGGCTTGAGCCCGGCCTGTTCTGTATAGGCCGCCTGGGCTAGATGCTGGGCCCAACTCAGAGAGAGTAAGTCTTGGGCCGCACCAGACCAGTTAGCACTGGGGGGCACCACACTAACCAGGGCGATCGCGGCGTCTTGCTCTCCCTCGTCCCACATGCGTAGACCAATGTCCACTAGGGTTTGACTCCATTGATCGACCTGTTGCTCAGCGGTCGGCCAAACCTGACTGCGTAAATCTAGGGTACGGGCTAGGGCGATCGCCTGGTGCAACTCCTCTGGCTGATCTGACGCCGCCAGTGCCTCAGCGGTTTGCAATTTTCCCCAGGCCCGCTGTTCCACCTGCATGTGCCGCTGCCAATGGAGATGGCGCGTATTGGACCAGTAGTCACTTTTAATCGTCTGCAATTGCTGTAAATGACCCCGGGCCAGATCCCAATTTTGCGTGGCTAGGGCGGTTTTAAGCTCGGCCTCGATCGCCTTACCCTGGGACCAGTCTTCCCGCCATTCATAAATCACCGCCTGGGCCGGGTTGCGCAGCGGCGTGTGCAGCGGAATCTCCCCCGCTAGCTGTACTGCATCTTCTAACTTACCGGCCTGGGCCCAGCGATTCGCCAGCACCAAAATCTGCTCTGAGGAGTTCTTTAAAACCTCTTGGGCATCATCGTAACTGGCGTGGGTTTTGGGCCAGTTGGCGGTTAGCAACATCGATTGCACCAGGCTATTAGGCTCTCCACTGCGGGCCTGGGTCTCAGCACAGTAGAGTAAATCTCGGGCTGAATGAAAGGGGGTAATTTGCTCACAGTCGGGTAGCGGTGGAATCCGAGTCAGCCATAGCAGAGCCCAAGCCGAAAAGATGCCAGAACCGGTCAGCAGCAGCACCCACAGCCCCAGCCATAGCCATTCCCACGGATTAAACTGGCGCCGCGGCCCCTCTGGGGCAGACGGCCGTGACCTGATACTAGAGTTTGCCGGTGTAGACGCCATAGAATAGTCGTATAGAGCCTCAATGCCCCCAGAGGAGATGCTGACACATTGTAGAAGCAATCAACCAACTTGGACTCAGATTCTTATGCATTGCCACCAAAATCTCAGCCCCTCTGCCCGCCACCTCCCCAAGCTGCTCCTTGGCCTAGGGGGATGGGGACTGACATTGGCCGTCGGGATCGCCCAGGCTGCCGATACAGCCCACCTGCGACAATTACTGATCAGCCGCAGTTGCATTGCCTGCGACTTGAGCCAAGCCATACTGGCTGGGGCGCAACTTGATGATGCCGATCTGACCAGGGCCAACCTCACTGAAGCCAACCTCAGCCGAGCCCGGCTATCGCGAGCCCAGTTAACCCACAGCCAACTGGGGCAGGCTAACCTGCGCCAGACCACCCTTAACGATGCCGACCTGTCTGGGGCTACATTAACCAATGCCAATGCCGACCAGGCCGCCCTCAGCCGAGCCACGGCGCTACAAGTAACCGCTGTGGCGATCACCTTAACCCAGGCGGAGGCTAGAGGGAGTCGATGGCAGGGCAGTGACTTGCAGGGCAGTCGTCTGGATGGGGCCAACTTTTCAGAGGCGAATTTAGCCCAGACCAATCTGACTGGGGCGACCCTCACCGATGGCCGCTTCTACCGCACCAATTTCATTGGCACCAACCTGAGTGAAGCCAACCTGAGCGGGGCCAATCTGCGGGAAGCCCTAATTCGTGAGGTAGATCTCAGGGATGCTGATTTGACCAACGCCGACCTACGCGGTGCTAATCTGGTGCGTACTGATCTGAGTGTGGCCCGGTTCTGTAATACCCGCATGGCCGATGGCGAGTTGAACAACGACAACTGTTAACGATCATTACGTTCCATCCTCGATTAAAATTTCCCTTAAGCTTTCCCGGTTGTTTTGCGTCTATTCATGTTTGGCTCCATGTCTGACTCGGAGAAAATCCCAGAAATTCTCAAGCTGATTGACATCCTTGATGGGCTTGAGGCCCTGATTGAGGTAGCTCCAACCGAGGACGTGGAGGATATTCTTGAGGAGGCGTGGCTCCAGGTAAGCGATACATTCCCTGAAGACTTTAAAGCAGCAACTCAGCACGACGCGGGGGCGGAAGGGTTGCGACGCTACTTAAAAGTCAAGGCATTTTTTGAAAATCCTTCGGAGCGATCGATCAGCGCCTCTGAATTAGAAGAGTACTACCGCAGCTATACCGCCTCCGAAGAGGACGAAGAATCCACTGATTTTTTCTTTCCCGACTAAGGCTGCGCAGCGGTTACTTGCAGGATAAAACTTCTCAAATTAATCGTTGAGGCAGCTGCCTTCCGCCCTTACCATAGCGCCTGACCCCTGCATGCGTCACCCCCAAGCTGGTCTTAAATGATGGTTTGATTAGCCTTCTCGTCAGAACCTGGGAAACTTGCAGAAAAATCAGGTACTCGTTGCTCGGACTTTCTCCCAAAGGGAGAAAACTTGGCCGCCTGATACACCATTAACCCGCAGATCCCTTACTCCTCCCTTCCGGATCAAGGGGCTGCACCGCTGTAAAGATAAACCTATCGACCTGTCTAAGCGGTGCTATGACCAACCCTCAACCCTCTAAGCCGAAACTGACCCCCGCCTCAGAATATGCGCTGATTGTGGGGGCCGGGGCAACAGCGGCGGTATCGATCGCGGCCCAGCAGGTAGCTGCCGCATCTTTGCCCATAACCACCCTGGTGGCCTTGGGGCTACTCAACCGCTATCGGCTAGATCAGCGGCTGCACGATAGTCAACCGGTGGGGCAGCCCCTCGAAACAGCCTCCCCTAAGGTGACCCCACCCGCCCCCCAGCGGGGGACAGCCAGCCCCCGCCCTGACCACCGAGCCCACCGACCTCAGACTGTGGCGGCCCCGGTCCCCGCGGTTCGCTTTTCCCAGCGGCGTGACTATATCCATGAGTCGTTGGCCGCCAAATTGCAAGCCCAGGCGGATGTGGTAGCGACGCAGCAAGCCAGTCTACAGCGGGTGGGGGCAGATCTAAAACAATACCGTCAAGCAAAAGGTTGGTCTGTGGACGAGGTCTATCAACGGACGTTTATCCAGCCTTACACCATTAAGGCGATTGAAACGGGCAACCTGAGCCAATTGCCTGAGCCCTTTTACATCCGGGCTTTCTTGCAGAAATATGCAGTGGCCCTGGGGCTGGATGGGGCGACCATTGCTGACCAGTTTCCCGTGGCCTAGGTTTTTCTATGCTAGCTTTGGCGGCCAGTGTGCCAAGCGCCTCGAGTTTGGCGACGACTGGTAGGGTCCCCAAGGCAGACTCCCAAGATTTGTCCCGACGGTTTAGGGGTCTCCTGCAATCACCAGGACTGGCACTGGACTGGTCTCTAGTACCGCCTGGGACGCAGCCCCCACCAAGATTTCTGCGAACGGGCGATGCCCCCGTTTACCCATGACAATTTCAGCCGCGTCATAGTCTTGGGCCGTGGTCACAATGGTTTCAGGGATCGCCCCTGGCTTGGCGATAAAGCGATAGCGGATATCTGCTAGATATTGCTGGGCCTGCCGTTGCAGCTGCTTCAGACCCTCGGGATCATCCAGTTGCAAAACATGTAGCACCACCACCTGGCCATCGCTACGGCGAGCCAGTTCGGCGGTCTTGGCCAAGACTGGGACAGCCATCGGTGATGTATCGACGGCGGCTAGCAGCACAATTTGACGGGTGACCGTGACTTTGGTGGGATCTACCTCCCCCTGTTCAAGCAGCTTGGGGGCAAAGGTGGGAATGGCCCAAGCGCCAAAGGGGGCGGTCACCAGGATGGATAAGGCCGCGATCGCCAACATGGTTTCGCCGCCAGCAATACCCTGGGCCAAAGGTAACGCTCCAATCGCCGCCTGGACGGTGGCTTTGGCTGAGTTGCCTGGCAACAAGAACAGCCGTTCTTTCCAGGTCCAGTTGCTACCCAAGGTGGACAAATACCAGCCCAGCCCACGCCCTATGAGGGTGCCAATGGCAATGATCAGCAATCCTACCCCGACGGTGTCCCCCAGGACATCCAGTTGGATACTGGCCCCCAGCAGCACAAACAAGACAATTTGAGCCACGATCCACAGACCATCGAACCCTCCCCGCAGCCGTCGGGCCAGGGGGGCATCCAACTCAATCAAAAAAAAGCCGGTGGCCATCACGGCCAAATAGCCCGAGAAAATGGGCATCCTTTCCGCCAACACCACCAGCAGCAGGGCGAAACTGGCCGCCACCAGAGT
>SLIY01000269.1 GCA_007135385.1 Leptolyngbyaceae cyanobacterium CSSed165cm_216 | reverse complement strand
CTTTCATGAACTGGCCAATCAGCCGTTCTGACTGCCCTAGACCGTAGACCTCGGCGGTATCAAACAGGGTGAGTCCGGTCTCTAAGGTAGCCTGAAACGCCGCTTGCAGGTCACTGTCACTGTAGGCTTTGCCGTAATCCCAAAATAGCGAGTCGCCCCAAGCCCAGGTGCCCACCCCCAGGGCTGGTACGGTGGGGCCAGCGGGACCCAGAGTGATGGTTTGCACATTGATGCCAGTGGTCACGGTAAAGCTCCCAGCGATGATTCCTGAAGGTTAGCCTAACGAGTTTCACCAGGGTCGGCAATCGTAGGGAGGCCATAACTGATATTAGGTGGACATAACATGATTAAATGCTGTCATTCTAGGATCGCAGCAGACTGACCAGGTGAGGCAGTTCCGGCAAAATCAGTGCCTCCATGGCCAACTGCACCGCCTTGCTAGAGCCCGGGAGAGAAAACACCAGGGTGGAGCCATAGACACCAGCTACGGCTCGAGATGCCATGGCCCGAGAACCAATTTGGTGAAAGCTGAGCTGCCGAAAAATTTCCCCAAACCCCGGTAGGGTCTTGTCTAGCAGGGCCGCCACCACATCGTAGGTAGTGTCTCGGGGGGCGATGCCGGTGCCCCCAGTCAAAATAATCGCATCCACATCAGCTTGAACCCCTAGGGCCTGGCATAATGGGCCGATGGAGAGGGGCTCATCTGGCACAATCCGATAGTCGCTGATCTGATGACCCGCCTGACGCAGCAGCGTCTGAATCAACTGACCACTGCGATCGCTGTCAATGGTGCGGGTATCGCTAACCGTAATCACGGCACAGGCCACGGGGCTAGCCAAAGGTTGGGGATGAGACATAGCCAGGACTGCCCTAGCTCTTGGTGAAGCCCAGACCTTTCTGCTCGGCGTAGCGGTTCATAAACCGCATAAACCGATCCCACTCGGCTTCGCTTTTCATCACATAGACTGCCTCAATTCCGGCGGGTTCACCATTGATGAACTTGCCGTTCACATCGCGGGTAACCAACTCACCTTCCTCATCCACCAGGTACATCCCAGTCACTTCCACCCCATTTTCCGAGAGGGCTTCGGGATAGTCGAAGTAGAAGGTAGCGGTGCCGTCGCTGCCATCCTTGGCTCGGGTAAGCCTGACGTCAGGTACCACGGGTTCAGCCACACCACGGGAAAATTGTATTTCGGCCATACTAGACATCCTTATCATGTATTCCAATCGGTAAGTTTCTATCTTTGCATGTTAAGGGTCAGGGCCGATCCCCCTGGGGGGTCAACCCTGGTCTAGGGGGGGTACAGTGGGTTGGTTCAGAGCGCTGGCAGGCGATGTTGCTGCACCAGGGCTTGGTATACCGCCGCCGCTACATCGGCTCGACTGGCCACCCGGTTAGGTTGTAACTGGGTGGCATCAGGCCCCAGCACCACTAGCCCCAGGGGTACCGCCCTGGCCATCGGTTCGCGGGCATATTGGGGAATCAGGCTACGATCGCGAAATGGCTCGAGGACAGCAGCATCCCCTTGGCGATCGCCACCGAGGCCCAGCCCATTCACCAACGCCACCCACACTTGGACCCGCAACATAGGGTGATCGGGGGCAAAGGTCTGATCCGGAAACCCAGCCACAAAGCCTCCCCGATTAGCTCGTTGAATAGCGGTGGCGGCCCAGTGGTCTGGGGGTACATCCCGGAAGGTGATCGCAGAGCGTCGGGGGGCCGGGGCAAACGCCTGGTTGATCAACGCCGCAAACTGGGCCCGACTCATGGGTTGGTCAGGGTAAAATCGGCCATCCCCCTGGCCACTGATCAAGGCCTGACTGAGCAGCCCTTGAATATAGTCTTTGGCCCAATGGTCTTGAATATCGGGGAAGGAGCCGAGGGTGCCAGGCCGGGATGTGGGTTGCCCCTGGGGCTGCACCCCCTGCTCGGCGGTGAGGGCCGGGGCGTCTCCCTGGGCCACTAAGCCCTGATAAATTAACGCTGCCACCTCGGCTCGGGTCATCGCCGCCAGGGGCCGCAATTGGTCGGGGTGGGGGTGGTTGATCACCAGGGCTTTTTGGCTGGCGGCGGCCACCGCATCAATGGCATAGCTGGGAATTTGGGCCCGATCGCGATATTGGCCTAACACACTAGCTGGGGCTGGCGGTAGGTTTAAGCCGGTGGCCACCGCCACTAGCCCTTGCACCCGGGCCATGGCTACATCGGGGCGAAAGGTTTGGTCTGGGTAGCCCCCCAAAAAACCACGCCGTTGGGCCTGGTCAATCGCCTGGTGAGCCCAGTGGCTAGGGGGCACATCCACAAAGTTCAGCCGCGATCGCACCGGAGATATCTGGCTATAGCTGGTGGCCACCAGTGCGGCAAACTGGGCTCGGGTCACCGGTTGGTTAGGGCGAAAGGTGCCATCCTCGTAGCCCTTAATCAAGTCGCGATCGGCCAGGGCCTCAATGTAAGGGACCGCCCAGTGGCCTTGGGTGTCCGGAAACCGGCTGGCAGCGGGAGGTGGCGGCGAGACCGGGGGTGGCAGCGAGACCGGGGGTCGTTCAGACACCGGTTGATCGAGTAACCCAGGGGGTACGGCTGCCGGGTCGGGGGACTGACTCGGTGCCAGGGTGACTGAGCCGATCAGGCCCTGGGGGACCAGGTCATTATTCACCACCGTTAGGGGTTGCGCCGTGTCGTTACGGATGTCGGCCTCCTGGTTGTAGCGCAAGGTATTGTCCCCACCATCCTCAGGTTGGCCTAGGTCTGGACGCCCCTGCTGCTGCAGCCAAAGCCCTAGCCGTTGGTTTTGAATCAGTCGGTTCTGGCGTAACACGGGGCTGGCGGTACCACGCACTATCATCCCCACTTGATTGTTGGCCCATTGGTTAGCCAATAGCAGTGGGGCGGCTTGGGCTTCTAGGACGATGCCTTGGTGGCAGCGTCGTACCGTACAGTCCCGCACTTCCCCCTTAGCCTGGTCGGTAAACCACAGGCCTATCCCTTGGACTTCTTCCACCAGCGATCGCAGCATTAACGGTGTCGCCTGATCCCTCACCTGCATCCCTGCCGCCCCACACTGGTTCAAACGGCAACTGCGAATCAACGGCTTTCCCTGGGGCACCAGCAAGCCAATGCCATCCGGATTTTGGATCGTAATTCCCCGCACTTGCCCGGTGCCGCGGACGACCAGGGTCACGGATTCTCGCTGTCCAGTCATGGCACCTCCCCCCGAGAGGCCAATCCCCAGCCCCTGGTTGCCTTCTTGCCCCACCACGATCACCCCGTCCCCCACGATGATCGGGAAACGCTCGCCACTGGCGGCGCTGTAGGTACCCGGCATCAGGGTAATTAGGGTATTCCCCTGGGCCTGCACCAAGGCGGCCGTTAGGGTCTTGTAGGGTAAATGGGGACGGCCTGACGGTTGATCGACACCGCGATTAGGATCAACCTTTAGACGATTTGCAATGGTTTGCTCCATGGACTTACCCTAATCGCCACCAGAATTACTGCAACCAGCTCGGAATCTCGGTATGATCTGCCAATATAAACCGGATTTAAGCGCAGACGCGCCATTGCCCCCCCTACGGCCACCAAATTTTGACGCCTATCCCTGTGATTGTGATTGCTATCGGGCTAAACCTGGCCATTGCCCTCGGCTGCTTCTACGGGGCCTGGCGGTTGTGGCAGCTGCGGCGGAGCCTCGGGGCGATCGCCAATGCCTTAACCACCTGGGAACACCACACCGATCACACCCTCAACCCCGATACCCTGCCTCCGGCAATTTTGCGCGGTCAACAGGGCACTGCCCAGGTGCGACACCACTATCAACGTCTGAGGCAGCAGATCCAGCAGCTGCGACAAGTGATGTTTGTGATCAGCCTACTGCCCGTGGTAGGGGGGCGAGTACGACGGCTAGCTCGCCCCCAGCGCCAACGACGGTCTACATCAAGAGAAAGGCGGTAGGATGGCCTTAGCTTTCTCTGCAGGAATGGGGGATAGCCAAGGGTACACAGTGGTTATTGGGAGAATCCCATGAGCGAAAAACAGTCTGGAGGCTTTGTGGGCGGCATGATTGTAGGTGCTGCCATGGGCACTATTGCCGGGTTGCTAATGGCTCCGCGTCCTGGACGAGAAACCCGCAAGATTTTGCGTAAGTCTGCCGATGCCCTGCCTGAACTGGTGGAGGACTTGTCGGCAACCGTGCAACTCCAGGCGGATAAGCTCTCTGAAACCGCCCTAACCAATTGGGAACACACCCTCCAACGGCTACGGGTCGCGATCGCCGCTGGCCAAGAGGCCAGCCGTCAAGAGTATGAACACCTCAGTCGTCCCACGGTGACCACCCCAGATCCTGATCAGAACTAGCCCTGAGGGGGAGAGTTGACATTTTGGCCGATCCGCTCTTTTGGCTAACCCTGTCCCTATTGCTCGTTGCCGTTAGTTTAACGGCCGTTTTAATGGTGGCCATTCCAGCCATGCGGGAATTGAGCCGAGCGGCCCGCAGTGCCGAAAAGCTGTTTGATACCCTGGGCCGAGAACTGCCTCCCACCCTAGAAGCCATTCGCCTCACCGGCCTAGAACTAACCGAACTCACCGATGAGCTGAATGACGGGGTACACCAAGCCGGTCAAGTGGTGAAGCAGGTTGATCAAGGGTTCAACTCAGCCCGACAGCAAGCCAAAGCGGTTAACACCGGCACCAAGAGCGCCTGGGCCGGGGTCAGGGCCGCTTGGCGCGCCTGGATTAAGACCGCCCCACCCCCCAAACCCAAGAACCTAGGCCATCGCCCGTCTACATTACCCACCCCCAGGCCAACCCAAGTGAAGCAGCCATGGCGGAACTCCCCTAGCCATTCCTCCTCGCCCCCCGACCCCGAGCAGTTGCGGTCACGCTCTCCTTCGGTACCGTCTCAACCGCCTAGTTCTGAAGCAGACGCCGATCCCCAGCCCAGCCCCCGCGATTGACGCCTTAATCTGGGGGTTTTAAGATGAGAAAAATGTAAACATCTGTAAACAAAGTTATCGGTTACATTAAGGTATGCAACCTGTTAGGGCTTCAGCTCTAGGAGTGATGTATGAACTGTGGTTCTTGGGATAGAAGCGTCTATGGGGCACGGTATGGTCAGTTCACAGTGGCATGGAATTATGAGATATCTGCTGAAAGGGGTATTAGTTTGCCTCGTTTGTCTTGGCATCCTAGGGCCGATGGCTCCAGCCCAGGCTTATGACAATCCAGAGTTGTTGCCCGACGAAGCTACGGCCATCATTGATCTAGCCAAATCCTTAAGTTCCCGCCAAGAAGAAGACCTAAACTCCGAAATTTCTCAGTTTGAAACAGAGACCGGTTGGAAACTGCGGGTCTTGACTCAGTACGACCGTACCCCCGGTCGAGCCGTCAAAGACTTTTGGGGCCTAGACGATCGCAGCATTATGTTGGTAGCGGACCCGCGTGGGGGTAATTTACTCAACTTCAGCGTCGGTGATGCGGTCTACGACCTGCTGCCCCGCACGTTCTGGATTGAGCTGCAAACCCGCTATGGCAATCAGTTTTTTGTGCGGGAAAATGGCGAAGATCTATCCATCCTAAGTGCCTTGGAATCCATCGAAGGTTGCCTGCGCCAGGGGGGCTGTAATGTGGTTCCTGGTCTGCCCCAGGAGCAGTGGGTTTTAACCCTGATCACCTCGATTGTGGGGGGTGTCGTCTGTGGATTCGCCGCCCATCCCCGTAAGCCAGGGCAAGTGCTGGCTTGGCAATGGGTACTCATTTTTTCGCCACTGTGGGGTATCTTGTTCGTGGCCTTTGGCATTGGTCCAGTGGTGACTCGCACCAGTGACTGGTTACCGCTGACTCGTAACATTGCTGGCTTTGCTATCGGCGCTCTAGTAGCCTATCTAACCCCTGCCTTTAACCAGCAGTCGCCTTCTTCAGAGACGTAGATAACGTAGATTAATAAACTGAGATTGTGTTTGCCTTCTGCCATGCCACACCATCAGACTTGGGATGACTCTGGTCACATCATTGAGATTTCCTAGGTGGGTCGAGTCATCACTCTGGTCTTGAACCGTTATTCTATTAACTGTTGTCCCATGCTACGAGGACTCGATGGATACTAAAGCCTTTAAGCGGTCTCTGCACCACTCTGGAAACTATTTTCGCCAGGGATTTGGCCATGGTGAAGATGTTGCCGATCAAATGCAGACGGAGTATAACAGCGGTCTGATTCAGGAAATCCGCGACTCCAACTACACGCTGACCCGGGGCGATGTCACTATCAACCTAGCCCAAGCCTTTGGCTTTTGCTGGGGGGTTGAGCGGGCGGTGGCTATGGCCTATGAGACTCGGCAACATTTCCCCATCGAACGCATTTGGATCACCAACGAGATCATCCACAATCCGAGCGTCAACCAGCGCCTGAAGGAGATGGCGGTAGGGTTTATTGACGTCAAAGATGGCGAAAAAGATTTTTCTGTGGTGGGGCAGGGGGATGTGGTGATTCTGCCCGCCTTTGGTGCCAGTGTGCAGGAAATGCAGTTGCTGAACGACCGGGGCTGCACCATTGTCGATACCACCTGTCCTTGGGTCTCGAAGGTCTGGAACACCGTGGAAAAGCATAAAAAGAAGGCCCACACCTCCATTATCCATGGCAAGTACAACCACGAAGAAACCATTGCCACCAGTTCGTTTGCCGACAAATATCTGATTGTCCTCAATCTCGAAGAAGCGGAGTATGTGGCTGACTATATACTCAATGGCGGTGACCGGGCCGCGTTTATGACTAAGTTTGCTAACGCCTGCTCTGCTGGTTTTGACCCCGAGACCGACCTAGAACGCATTGGCATTGCCAACCAAACCACCATGCTGAAGGGGGAAACTGAGCAAATCGGTAAGCTGCTAGAGCACACCATGCTGAAAAAGTATGGTCCCCAGGCCCTAAACCAGCATTTCCTTAGCTTTAATACCATCTGCGACGCCACCCAAGAGCGGCAAGATGCCATGTTTGACCTGGTGGATGATAATCTCGATGTGATGGTGGTGATTGGCGGGTACAACTCGTCCAATACCACCCATCTGCAAGAAATTGCCGTAGAGCGCCACATTCCCTCGTACCACATCGACAGTGCCAGCCGCATCGGCCCCGGCAACCGCATCGAGCACAAGCTGCTGCATGGGGATATGACCCACACCGAAGGCTGGCTGCCCGATGGCCCGATTACCGTAGGCGTGACCTCTGGGGCCTCTACCCCCGATCGCTCCGTAGAAGAGACCATCGAGCGGATTTTTGCCATCAAGGCTGTCCCAGTTACCGCTGGTGTTTAAGCCATCTTTCTGAGTCGCCTATCGCGACGGGCGCTTGGGTTGGGAGCGCTGATTGGTGGTGGTATTGGTCTGTCGGCCTTTTTAGCACTGACAGTTTTAGCTCAGCGGTTCCCTGGACTTGACCCGATCAGTGCTTGGACAGCGAGGCCAGCGGCGGCCATGACTGAAGTCGGTATTCATATGATCTGTGGTTCAGCCTCCACCATGGGTTGTGCCAATTTGGTCGGTTTACTGCTCTTTTTCTTGCTCTGGCCAATTGTTTACGTTATCGCTTGGGCTCTCATGGGGATGGTGGGAGCACTTTTATGTACCATCGCTGTCGCCATGGTACGCCGAAGGGGCTAGAGGATCATGGTGATGACTAGGGGGAGCGACTCATTGCAAAACCGACTCCAGTTGGTGTTGCTCCCACAGGTCACGGTACAGCCCAGGCTGTCGGACTAAATCTGCATGGGTACCCTGCTGTACAATCCGGCCTTGGTCCATCACAAAGATGCGATCGGCGGTGGCGGCAGCCGACATTTGATGAGAGATAAATAGCACCGTCTTTTGCTGCGTGCCCTCAGACAGAGCGTTAAGAATGGCGGTGGCGGTGCGGTTGTCGACGCTGGATAGGGCGTCGTCTAACACCAACACGGGCGCATCCACCACCAGGGCCCGAGCCAGGGACGTCCGCTGGCGCTGTCCCCCCGACAGGGTGATGCCTCGCTCCCCGACGATGGTGTCATACTGCTGCGGAAAGTTCTGAATTTCCACATCCATTTGGGCCTGTTTGGCGGCGTACCGTACTTCTGGAAATTCCATCAGCGGCACACCGTAGCGAATGTTGTTTTTGATGGTGGTGCTAAACAAAAAGCTGTCCTGGGGCACATAGGCGATCGCCTGACGTAGATCCGTCAGGGGCAATGCTGTAATGTCCTGGCCATCCAACTGCAACTGCCCAACCGCAATATCCAGCAGGCGGGGGAGGGCATTGGCCAGGGTCGATTTACCCGAACCAATGGGGCCGACAATGGCGATTCGCTCCCCAGGGGCGATCGCAAAATTAATCCCATCTAGAGCCGGGCTGGATGCCCCGGGATAGGTATAGCTGAGATTGTGGGCCACCAGTTCCCCCTGCACCTGCTCCAGGGGCCGGGTCTGTGGATCAGACTGAATCTTGGGTTCAGCATCCAGAATTGCCTCTACTCGGTCAATACTCACCTCTCCCCGTTGGTAAGCGGTAATGGTAAAGCCCAATAGAGCCGTGGGAAATACCAGGCGCTCCACGTATAGCAGTAGCGCCACAAAGTCACCTACGGTTAGCGCTCCGGTGGCGATCGCCCCTGACCCACTGGCCAAGATCACCAGCAGACTAATGCTGGCTAGCCCCCCCAGTAGGGGAAACAGCGTGTTGCGGGTACGAGCCAGAGTCAGGTTCGCGGTCAGCAGATTATTGTTCAGGGTTTGAAAGGCCCGCCGCTCATTATCTTCCTGGGCATAGATTTTAATCAGCGAGATGCCACTCATGTCCTCTTGAATCAAGTCACTCAAACGTGAGATCCGCTCCTGTACCTCCAGTTGTTGTCGTCGCAGGCGTTGGCTAAACATCTGTACCAGCACCAGCATCAGCGGATAAACCGCCAGGGAAATCAACGTCAGCCGCACATTAATGGAGAGCATCACTGGCACGGTGAGGGCATAGGCAAAGATGGTGTTGGCCAAACTTAAAATGGCAAACCCCAACAGACGGCGAATATTGTCCACATCGCTCGTCGCCCGACTAATCAGTTCCCCGGCGGTATTGCGAGCAAAATAGGCTGGCTCCATCTGTAGCAGATGCTCAAAGATGCGCTGCTTCAGGTCAAACTCCACCTGACGGCCCACCCCAAACAGGGTAATCCGCGACACCATGCGAATCACCCACATCACTGAGGCCAGCACCAACACCAGCAGGGCGTAGTACATGATTCGCCCAAAGCTAAAGGTGACTTGCAACTCGTCAATGCCATTGCGAATCAGCAGCGGAATCCATACCCCTACCAGGTTGACAATAAATAGAGCAATAACCCCCAGGGCCGCTTTTTGCCAGTGGGGGTTTAGGTAGGTGCCAAGTTTTTGGAGCTGCGATCGGGCCATACTGTCTGCTGACGCTGTTCCCCTATCCTAGACGAATTTCACATCCCCGTCCTGGGGATGCTCAGGGCACCGCTTGGGATTACAACTAGGGAGGATCCAACGTCTCTACCACCTCATCCCATTGCATGGTGAAAGGGGGTAACCAATCCCGCATGTAGTAATAAATGGAGGCCAGTAGTTCCTGCCAGTAGCGGGTGGTCAGGCGTAGGGCATTCACATTAGGCACTAAATCCCCCAATCGGGCCACAGACTGTCCCCGAGGACGGCCAGGGGTACTGTACAACTCCGTCGGCCAAGCCACCACCTGCAGATCAACCTTTTCAAAGGCCAGCGCAGCCCGGCGCATCGTTAGGGCTGGGGCGACCAAAATCACCCGGTTGGCCTCGCGGTTACCTCGATCTAAGCTTTGGGGATCAGGGTCACGGGGGGTAAACAACCCCTGGTTCTGTAAAAAATTTCGTTGTTCTATCACCACGTCCCGAATATTCATGCCATCGGCTGTCACCCGGATGGCATCCCCAGGAATGCCTCTGACAATTAGTCGTTGCTCAATCGCCTGTCGAATTCGCTGTCGCTCCTCTTCGCCACTAAATCGGGGACCTGCGGTCACTGTGACAAAGGGACGGGCTTGGGGGCTGATGCGGTTATAGACATCTGCGGCGCTGTTTAACCGCGACACCAACACCGGATCAATTTGGGCATTTCTATCGATATGGCTCGGGAGCGTATTGGTCAATTGATAGGAATCTGCGTTTTCCCCAATCACCACCATGGCTACAGCACGGTCGACAGGCACACCGTCCACCACCGGACAAATGTCACTACACATGCGCCGCTGATTATCGAAGGCCCGCTGTACAGCTGTCTCCGACTGCTCAACCAGGGCCCGAGCCACTAAGGGCGTGCTGCTCACAGCCAAGACCAAGATGGCCGCCAGTACCATTTGCCCATTCGCCTTTTTCAGTCCTTTCCCTAAAGCCACCGCTAATAGAGTTAATGCCGCCCCTAGGGGGACCAAAGGGAACGCAATGAACTGCCAAAAGGTATTGATGGTTGTGTCATTCGGTGCGATGAAGGAGGCGGCAATCAGCCCCAGAATAATCGCTCCTCCCAACCAGGTGAGGAAGTTGGCCGGAATGAACTTCCTCAAGACCCACCACAGAAAGTAACCAATCCCCAGCCACAACAACAGGCGGGTGAGCAAATTCAAGATATCCATGGACCGATCTTAACTCTGGGGAAAAGAAGACATCGCCAGCCTCAATGCTGCCAGGAACTCTCCGCAAAGGATACTTCAGGAATGAGTACACAGCTCACCCTATCGGGCCTAGATTTCAGGGTTTGCCCTTGCGCTGGTTGAATCGGATGCGCCATCAAAAATAGGATTTGGTTTTACTAAGCCCCTGAAAATTGAAATGTCTAAATCAGTATAAATGTCAATAGAGTCAACCTGGGCTAGCTCCCATTAACCCCATTACCCACTTGTTTGCACCATTTTTCGGTCAATCTCGCCCTGCCGCGGTAAAAATCGGCTCAACAGGATCTAGTTGCTAGCCCTGTCTTCTTGAAAATTATTGCCAATAGCTCTAAATCCTGCTATGGTCCTTATTGAGATTTTAAGTCATTAAGCCAGGGCCGCCGAGGACGACCTCAGAGCAGGGATATGTTTAGCAAGGTATTCCTGCTTTAAGTGGGCCACCGTGGTGGCTGTGGTTCCAGACTGATGGTCTCGGCCGTCTCCCTCGGTGAGGTTGACCTCTGGACGGGGGCGGATTCTAGCCATGTTGAGGAGTGATAGTAATGATAAATTTGCGATTGATGCCGGGGTTGGGGGTAACCGCAGCGCTAGCGTTGTTTGGTACTAGCGCTGGGGCGGTTGAGTCCACTTCCGGCTCAGGGTCCTACAGGACAGAGTCCTCTGTAGCAGGGGCTGACTCTGTGCAGTTGGCCCAGATTACCAGCGTTTCTGAGTTAACCGATGTATTGCCCTCTGACTGGGCCTTCCAAGCCCTGCAAAGCCTGGTCGAAAACTACGGCTGTATCCAGGGATATCCGGATCGGACCTTCCGGGGCCAGCGCAGCATGACCCGTTTTGAGTTCGCCGCTGGCTTAAATGCCTGTCTAGATGTGATGGCGGTACTGATTTCCCAGGCTGGCCTTGATCCAGAAGACTTAGCTACCATTCGCCGCCTGCAAGAAGAGTTCCAAGCCGAACTGGCCACCCTACGCGGTCGGGTGGATGCCCTAGAAGCCGAAACCGCTACCCTACGGGCGCAGCAGTTCTCTACCACTACCAAACTGCGGGGTCAGGCTGACTTCCATATCGGCGCTCCCTTCGATACTCTGGACGCTGGTGGCATTGTGGAAGATAGCGTCAGCGTTGCCTCTCGGGCTCGACTCAACTTTGACAGCAGCTTTATGGGCCGCGATCGCCTGCGGATTCGCCTGCAAGGGGGCGATGGTGACTTCCTAGAACCATTTGGCGGGTTAGCGAACTCCGCGGGGGGTAACTTTAACGTTACCGTTGCCCGGCTGGCTTACAGCTTCCCCATTGGTAATCGTATTAATGCCTCAGTCGCGGCTCGGGGACTGGCCAATGACAACTTAGTCACCAGTACCATTGTTCCCTTTGATGGACCTGGCGTAGCCGACCCCAGTACCCCTGCCTTCTACAGTTCGGGGGGCATTACGGGTAACTCAGTCAGTGCTGGCTTGAATATTGCCTTTACCGACAGCATTGTGCTTGACCTGGGTTATGCTTCCGCCAACTCAGGGGCCACGGATCCATCGCGGGGGGTCACCGCCGCCCAGGGGCAAATGTATATTGCCCAGCTTAATTTCCTGCCGGAGGGCTTCTTCAATGCGGCCCTAACCTACATGGGGAGTGATGGTTCAGCACCAGTTTTTGGCGGTGCTCCAGGTCGTGTGGATACCTATGCTGGCCTAGTTAACTTAGACTTTGGTCGCTTCTTCATCGCCGGTCAGGCGGCTTGGCAGGACTTCAATGGCGGTGATGACTTTAGTTGGACCGCTGGCCTTGGCTTCAATGACTTTTTGATGGAAGGGTCTCAGCTTGGGGTCTATGGTGGCCAACTGCCTCAGCTGTCTGGCTACCTTGACAATCCCTGGATTGTGGAAGGGTACTACAGCATCCCGGTGAGCCGGTTCTTGACCTTGACCCCTGCCTTAATCTATGGCGATGCCAACCTGGGCGGCCCTGATGACACCACCTTTTATGGGGCCATTCGGGCTACCTTCCAGTTTTAACTTGGCTTGATGTTGTCTCTCTCCTGGCAAAACTCCACCCACGGGTGGAGTTTTTTTTGATCACAGCTATCAACCCAGACCGAGAACGCCGATACCGATCTCAGGGTTCTGTCTTGGGATGTGCGGACGCTCATGGTCAATGCGTCCAAGCACCCTGGGATCTTGACATATAGCGGTTCCTGGTTCAGCGAAGTACAGACTGATTTGTGAAAGCCTGATTTAGCCAGGGCCTTGACGGAGCCTGCTGTACCTGACTCGGCAAAGTACCGCTATATGTAGGTGGACAAAAATAAAGGGCTCAACGTCGCTGGTTGAGCGGAGACGAAACCAGCGACGAGGCCTGAGCGGAGTCGAGGGCCGGATCAAGGATCAGTCAGTCATTGTGTCCATGTACTTATGTATCGGTGCTCTATAGTAGATTCTCAGTCCAAGATCCCATTCGTGCGATATAGTTTCCAACTACGATGGATGTTTTTTAATTCAATTTTGAGTGAGGAGAGAGTCATGATCAACCTGTTTACGCCTAAAGCTTTACTGGCTGGCCTATGCCTAGGTACCCTGGTCGGCTGTGTTGTGCCCGACGAGCCCGCAACCGATATCCCGGCAACCGAGGGCCCAACCCCGACTGAAGCAGTTGAGACTGCGATTGTGCTGCCCGATGGCACCACCTGTCTACATGCCGGGCGGGGGGCTACCCTCGCCTTTGAAGGCAAGCGCCTGAACTACACCTGTGGCGATACCGCTGGCCTAATTGGCGAGATCACCATTGACCAAGGCATGGATATCACCCTAGAAAAAGCCACTATCGAGGGCACCACCATTACCGGTAGCGAACCCATGCTGCTGATGGTCAGTTCAGTAGAACTTGCGGATGGTACCACCTGCCTCAATGCTGGACGGGGGGCCACGCTGGCCTTCGATGAAAAGCGGTTGAATTTTCGCTGTGATGCGGTAGAAGGCGGGCTGATTGGCGACATCACCGAAGATGATGGGGTGTTTATGGCCGAGTTAGCCCTGCTGGACGGCACCGAATTGATTGCTAGCGAAACTGTACCGGTGGCGAGCTTGACAACGGTAGAGCCGTAAGTTGGCTGAGGGAAGTGGGTAAGGGCTGGATGTGCAGCCTAGGGTCCAGGGTTTAAGGTGTAAGGGGAAAGGTATACGGTGCAAGGTAAACCGCGAACTGTGAACCGCGAACCGCCAACCTTTCCCCTGTTGACGCAAATTAAAGGCAGCCATGTTTGAGCAGCAATGGCCTATCCCTGAATTTTTCAATCCCGATCGCGTCGGGGATGTGTGGCGGGTGCCCTATCAGCAACGGTCAGCTGAGGCTAAGGCCTGGGCCAAGGACCACAGGATAGCCCCGGCGGCTGAGGATGATTGGCGCTTGGCATTGTTGCTGGTGGACATCCAAAATACCTTCTGCATTCCTGACTTTGAGCTATTTGTCAGCGGCCGATCGGGGCTGGGGGCGGTGGAAGATAACCAGCGCCTGTGTGAATTCATGTACCGGAATCTGGGGCACATCACTAGCATTATCCCCACCCTGGATACCCATACGGCCATGCAGATATTCCATGCCGAGTTTTGGGTTGATGCCCAAGGATCTCCTCCCGCCCCCATGACTCTGATTCACTATGACGATGTGGTGCAGGGCAAGTGGCAGGTGAATCCGGCGATCGCCGATAGCCTGCGCCCTGGTCACTACGACCAACTCCAAGAGTATGCACTGCACTACACCCGTACCCTAGATACCCAGGGTAAGTATCCACTGACCATCTGGCCCTACCATTCCATGCTGGGGGGGATTGGCCATGCCCTGGTGCCTGCCGTGGAAGAGGCCTGTTTCGTCCACAACCTAGCCCGCCAAAGCCAGACCCAATTCGAAATCAAAGGGAACCACCCCCTGACTGAAAACTACTCGGTCCTGAGCCCCGAGGTGACTGACGATGGTCAGGGTAACCCCATTGCCCAGCGCAATCAGCTGTTGATTCAGCGATTGTTGGCCTTCGATGGGGTGATTATTGCCGGGCAGGCTAAAAGCCACTGTGTGGCTTGGACCGTGGCTGACCTGCTGCAGGCGATTCAAGCTCAGGATCCTACCCTAGCCGAAAAAATTTATTTGCTGGAAGATTGCACTAGCCCAGTGGTGGTGCCTGGGGTGGTTGATTTTACCGACCAGGCCGAAGCAACCTTTAAGGGTTTTGCCGAGGCTGGCATGCATCGGGTACGGTCAACCGATGCGATCGCTAGTTGGCCAGGGTTTAATTGATGGGTCCAATGGAGGTAGGGGAGATGGGGGAGTGATTTTGAGTTTTGAGTTTTAGGAGATGGGGGAAATGGGGCCGTAGGGGCAGACCTGTGTGTCTGCCCTGGCAGAGGAGTGGGATTACCCTGTCAGGTCAAAACATTGGCGTGAAATTTTCATTAACTTAGCCGAGTTGAATGGTCCTTAATGTGGGCTCCTGAGCTCAAGTAAAACGCCCGTCGGCTAGGGAATAATGACTCAAGATAGCGATCGCAAATCATCGACCCATTGCTGAAATCGCCTGTCCTAAGGGCGATCCCCGGATACAGGCGGGCTCGTCAAAGATCAGCTAAAATGGCTGTCTGCCCACTGTGGCAAATTTCCCTGTACGATCACTCCTGTCTGTGAGATGGCCTGCGTATATGGTTCAACTCAATAACGGCATCACCCTTTTCCTCAGCCTGCTGGTTGAAGCCATGCCCTTTTTATTGCTGGGCGTGATTTTCTCTAGCGTGCTGCTGCTGTTTGTAGATGAGCGCAAACTGCTGGGTATGCTACCCCGCAATGTTGTTTTAGCCTCCCTGGCTGGCAGCATGATTGGGTTCATGTTTCCGGTGTGCGAGTGCGGTAATGTGCCCGTTGCCCGTCGCTTACTGATGAAAGGGGCACCTACGGCAGTGGCCATGGGTTATTTGCTGGCCGCCCCTACCGTCAACCCCATTGTGTTTTGGGCTACCTGGATGGCCTTTCGGGACCAGCCTGAAATTGTCTTTCTTCGGGTCGGCTTTACAATGATTATCGCCACCATCATTAGCCTCATCTTCAGCCGCCAGCGGGATATGCGTCCTTTTTTGCAGGATAATCTGACCAAGCTGATGGGAGAGCCTGTGGATAGTCCCGCCCAGGGGGGTAATGGTCTTAAGCGTAGATTGGGGGCAACTTGCCCGGCCCCCGCTTCCAGTGCAGTCCCCACCTCCCCCTTGTTACAGTCCGGCACGTTTCTAATGCAAGCCCCAGGCCAGGTGCTACAGCTGGATGCCCCACCGGCCCAGGTCATGGACCAGTTAGTGCCATCCTTGCCTCCCCTCAAAGATCGGCTGCGGATGATGGGGGACAATATGGTGCTGGAGCTGCGGGAACTGGGGTCAGTGTTGATCATCGGTAGTGCCATTGCCGCCTTTGTGCAGGTGGCCGTTCCCCGGGAAATCATTCTCAGTTTGGGGCAGGGGCCGATCACCTCAATTTTGGCGATGATGACCTTGGCCTGGGTGGTCTCCATCTGTTCGACGGTAGATTCCTTCTTTGCCCTGTCCTTTGCGTCAGTGTTTACCAGCGGTTCGCTGTTGGCATTTCTGGTGTTCGGCCCCATGGTTGATTTGAAAAATATCAGCCTGCTGCTGACGGTGTTCAAGGGACGCACCATCGTTTATTTATCGGTGCTTGTGGCTCAACTCACGTTCTTGCTCACCCTGGCTATGAACCTGTATGGAGGGTAAGCGATCGCATGTCAGTCTGGTTAAACGCTTAGAGTTTGCTGTAGTTATCCGTTAGGCCAGGTGGTATCCATGACCTCTCCTTCCTTGCCCCGTCGCCGCAGGCGATTGCCCAAAACTCAGCGTCTACCCTGGCAGGCTATTGTTGATAGTCTGGTGATGCTGCTATGGGGGCTAATGTTTGCTCGGTTTACGGTGACTGGGCATCTCTATCTGTTGTTGCACCCCGACTTCATGTGGCTAGCTCACCTGGCCATGGTGATCCTGCTGATTTTGGGCATAGGGCGCCTGAACCAGGTATGGCAGATTATTCGCCAAAAACAGAGACAAGAGGCCATTCGTAGCCAAGAGCACTTCGCCCTTTTGCCCCGACGGTTCAGTAGTGGGCTGCTACTGACGGTGGCCCTGTTTGGCATGGTCTATACCCCTCGCCCCTTTACCAGTGAAACGGCCTTCCAGCGGGGGATTACTGATGTGCTGGGGCAAACGCGATCGCGTCCCGAGCGGTTTGTACTCAGTGGCTCTCCCGAGGATCGCTCTATTGTCGACTGGATTCGTACCCTGAATGTTTATCCAGAACCTGATGCCTATGCTGGGCAGGGGGTGAACGTCAGCGGGTTTGTCACCCATATGCCCGGATGGCCCAGCAACATGTTTATGATTACTCGATTTGTGCTGACCTGTTGTGCCGCCGATGCTTACCCTGTCGGATTACCCGTAGAATTACCGGAGGGTACTCCTCGCCCCGAACCTGATACCTGGCTGGAGGTGGAGGGCAGCATGCAAACAGATACCCTGGATGACACTCGCCAGTTGGTGATTGGTTCGGCTACCCTGACTGAAATTCCTCAACCCCGTAACCCTTTCGAGTATTAGCTATGGTTAGTCGTTCCCGTCGTCGTTTACAACGCCCTCCGGCCCAACGTCAGCCTCTGGATCGGCTAGCCATAGTGGTTATGGCCGGGTTAGCTTTGGCCATTGGTTTATTGATATTTTTTGGCGATCATGCTGTTGCCCGGGTGCGAGAGTTTACCTGGCAGGACCGCCAGGTGGGGGCTGAAGATCGCGCCTTTGTGATCACTTTTAGTCGACCCATGGATCCGGCCAGTGTGGAAGAAAATCTGAGCCTTGATCCCCCCTTGCCAGGCCGCATCAGTTGGGCCGGTCGTCGCATGGCCTATACCTTCAACCACCCGATTCCCTACGGCCAATCCTTTAAAGTCAGTCTTTTGGAAGCCAAAGATCGCTTTTCCGCCGATCTTGATCAGCCCATTACTCGATTCGCCCCCTTCGAGGCCAACTTTCAAACCCGCGATCGCGCCTTTCTGTACATTGGGGTTGAAGGGGACGAAGCGAACCGACTGGTGCTGGCTGACTTACAACGACAAGAACGCACGATTCTCACCCCCCGCCACCTATCGGTGATTCACTTTATTCCCTACCCGCTTGGGGATAAGGTGCTGTTTTCCGCCAGTGACACCAGCAATGGGGGTGGGTTACTCAGCCAAAAGATCTATACCGTCACGACGGGCATTCACCCCCACCCCCCCGACGACTTAATGACCGGCGGTCCCTCCCTGTGGCAGCGGCTATGGTCTCGCCCATCGGCCCCCGCTGAGTCGGGAGAGCTGGAACTGATCCTGGACGACAACGATTATCAGAACCTCAAGTTTGACCTCTCCCCCGATGGCCAAACCATCGTAGTCCAGCGGGTTAATCAGCAAAACCCGGCCGACTTCGGCCCCTGGGTGATTCGCCAAGGACAGACCCCTAAACCCCTAGACACCGACCCAGGCGGTGACTTCTTGATTGCGCCTGACAGTCAGTCCTTGGTACTCCTGCAGGGGGAGGGCACCGCCATCATCGACTTAGAACAACAGGCGCAAACTGGCCCTAGCCAACCCCTAGATTTCCTGCCTGACTATGGTCGGGTCTTTGACCTGGCCCCCGATGGCTCAGCCGCCGCTATGGTCAATTACAACCAGAATGATCCGGAACGCCGTTTCATGGAGTCCCTCTTTTTGGTCACCAACTATGGCCAAGAGGAAGAATTACTGCAAGTCAGCGGCGCGATTCTAGATGCTCAATTTGACAGCGCCATCCAGTTTCTCTACGTGCTGGCCAGCGAAGTCACAGTCGACACCGACAACCGAGAAGCCATCGCCAGTGAGTCCTATACTGAGCAGCCGATGCTATTGGCGATTAACCTGGAAGCGATGGCCATGTCGAAGCTACTGCTACTGCCCCAACAACAGCGGATTCACATGAGCCTCGCGCCTGACGGGCTGTCGCTGCTGCTGGACTTGGATGGTCAGGTGGATACTGACATGCTGCAACCCTCGGATGGGGGCGATCGCGCTTCGATTTGGCACATTCCCCTGTTTGCTGACCCAGAGGAACGCGATACCAGCACCCCCACTGCGATCGACCCAGAGCCATTTCCCTTCCATGGCCTCCAGGCCACTTGGTTGCCCTAACGGCTAATAATCCCTGACCACTGCACCTGTTTTTCGCCAGTGCGGCGGTACGAGAAAAAGCGTTCCGGTTCTTGGAAGGTGCAGTGGGGGGCGATCGCCACTTGATCGGCGCTAATCCCCAATTGCTGGAGCTGCCACCAATTGACCTGGCGGACATCCAGCCGGACTTTTCCAGATTCAGGATCCGCCAAAATCGGGGTTCTCTCTAAGTCCTGAAGGCGGTCCACAACGGTTTGATCTGGAACCTCTTCATCGGCCTGAATGTCAGCCACCGCTGCGATCGTACGCCCCACTTGGGCCGCAACGGCCACTGAAACTTGATACACTTCTCCCGCAATGGCTGGGCCAATCGCAATTAACAGGTCCTCTAGGCGGCTACCCTGCGCCTGCATCTGACTCACCGTCAGCGGCAGAATTCCCTGGGCTGTGCCCCGCCACCCCGCATGGATGGCTGCCGTTTTACCCGTGGCGCGATCGCCAATCAGGACCGGGTTGCAGTCTGCCGTACAGACCCATAGCGCTTGACCTGGAGCATCGCTCGTTAACCCATCGGCGTCTGGACGGGGGCCATTGGTTACCGTCTGGGCCTGGTTAGCCGGTAATACCTGATGCCCATGCACCTGTTTAACCCGATGAACCGATGCCTGGTCATCCAAAATATCAGTTAAGGTTTCTGGAACCTGAGGCCACCCATGGCGGGTAAAAAAGCCATGGGGCCAGGGACGCAGTAGATCGCAAACCAACGTCGGTTGATCTTGCACCACCTGCCACTGCCAAAGTTCCGTCATAGCATTGCCTCCTATACCTGATAACTTAGGCCTGATAGCTTAAGCCTAATAGCTTAGGGACTCACCAGTTCACAAAGTCCCAACGCCATTCCCATGCAGACAGGCATCCATTATGGGATAACTGCTATAGCAGTTACTTTATTTCGAGGTGCCTCCCTTTGGTCATTATGGAGCAGAGATTAAGACGCCTATGATCTCTGTCAAGTTCTCTTAGACTTAGCCCCCATGGCACTGCTATCCCAGTTCTGGAATGATACGGTTAACTCACAGATGATTTTATTGACATAATCCCCTGATGCTCATTGATTACCCGATTTAGGGTCTGAGTCATTATGGCTCTCTGGCCAGTACGGGTAGAGCTGAGGGACTATCTAAACTTCTATATCTGGAATCGCTATCGGGTGAATTTAGAACAGCTGCACCATGAGCTTGCTCAGCCGCCCAAAACCTTAGGGGTTTTACCCCTATTTTGGGCCGTACGTCCCCAATTTAGGCTGCACTGGGTTGAACAGGTGGATTCCACCAATCGTGTCCTTGGCGACCTCATGGCTGCTGGGGCAAATGCAGGTACGGTGGTTTTAGCCAAAACCCAGCGGTTGGGGCGGGGGCAGTGGGGTCGTCAGTGGCAGTCTCCATCTGGAGGGATCTACCTCTCTTTGGGGCTAAAGCCAGAGATTCCAGTACAGCGAAGCCTTTATCTAACCCTGGCTAGTGCCTGGGGGGTGGCTACCAGCCTCAGCAATCTTGGCCTGCCCGTGCAGGTCAAATGGCCCAATGATCTAGTGGTCAGGGGTAAAAAGCTGGGGGGGGTACTGGCTGAAACCCGTGTAGTGGGCTCCCAGATCAACGATGTGGTGGTTGGACTAGGGCTGAATGGCTTTAATCCCGTTCCGGCCACTGGTGTAACGATTCAGCAGCTAATTCAACCGGAACACCATGCCACCCCGTTGAATAGCTTGGAGGGGCTAGCCGCCGTTGCCCTCTATGGCCTGATGCAAGGGTATCTGTACTGGCAAAGTCAAGGGGATGAAGCCTTTTTAGAGGTCTATCAAACCCAGATGAGCCATTTAGGGCAGATGGTTACCGTTGGCAACGATCCAGCCCAGGTAACGGGCATAGCCCCATCTGGCAACCTACAGGTTTGCCCCGTTGATGCCAATGCTCTGGGGGACACTCCCCTAGAAATCGAACCAGGAAAAGT
This sequence comes from Leptolyngbyaceae cyanobacterium CSSed165cm_216, assembly GCA_007135385.1. Classification (GTDB taxonomy): domain Bacteria; phylum Cyanobacteriota; class Cyanobacteriia; order Phormidesmidales; family Phormidesmidaceae; genus Nodosilinea. The sequence continues at coordinate 2,435 of SLIY01000269.1, read as the reverse complement.
CACTTTAGGCTACAATGCGTAGCGATTGATATGGTGGATAACAACAACACGAAAAGTCAGCAACAAGAGCAGCGCCGTCTAGCCAAAACGTCTATTCCATGGGCCAGATCAGTGGCTTTGCTGGGCAGTCTAGGGTTAACCAGTAGTGGGTTGGCCATTGCCGACACCCATCGGCCTAACGAGGTTAATGAGCCATTTGAAACCTCGGCAGACTATCTAGCCCCTACGGAAAGTAGGCCCCACCACCGGTCAAGCCCCAGTGCTGTCCCTCACCTAGACCCGGCTAAGGCCGCCTCCAGCCAGCCTAATTTTTCGCCGTTGAGATCTTCCCAGTCAGTCCCTCTGACGTCTCCTTCTGCAGAAAACAATCTGATGCAACCCCAGGTTCCCCCTCCGGCTTCTCCGCCAGCTATTGTAGCCCCTGCGCCAGCGTCGGCTCCTACCATGGCAGAGAGCTTGCTTAAGCCGGCCCCCTCGTCTACTGCAGATGCCCCTGAACGGGCCGTTCCCGCTGAAATTGCCGCTGATGAGTCAGTGCCTCAAGGCTATAACAGCGTCTTTATTGATTCCACTGACTACAGTGTGGGGGCGACCCAGGCTCCTAACGTTGTTTTTTCTGATCGATCCAGTGGCTGCGAAATTAAAGTAACTGGCGGCCAGATTAATCCTGGTGCCTGCAACGGTAACGCGACCAATGCTACCGGGGAAACAGCCTCCACGTCGTCCCAGGGGGGGAATGGTGTGCAAGTGGGGCCGGTTACCGTTAACTCTCGAGGAGTCAGCCTGGGTAACACCACGATTGTGAGCCGTGAGGCCCTGAATGAACGGCTGCGTCCGCTCAATGTCCTCCGCCGTGGCCGAGCGGACTACGTGTTTCCCCTATCAACTCCAGCCCCCATTAGCTCCTTGTTCGGCTGGCGCATGCACCCGATTCAGCAAACCTGGCGGTTCCATGCTGGGATTGATCTCGCTGCACCCACTGGTACCCCCGTGTTAGCCACTCGCTCTGGGCGGGTAGCCGTGTCAGACTATTTGGGGGGCTATGGCCTCACCGTCATTCTGCGCCACGGCGACGGCGATCTAGAGTCGCGCTACGCCCACCTGTCTCAGTTAGCGGTTAAGCCTGGGGAGTGGGTTGAACAGGGGGAAGTGATTGGTCTAGTGGGTAGCACCGGTAACTCTACTGGGCCGCACCTACATTTCGAAATTCGCCAACTCACTAGCCAAGGCTGGGTGGCGGTTGATCCGATCGAAGTGGTAGAACATGGCCTAGCTAACCTGATGGAACTGCTCGACAATCCCAGGTTGGCCCTCGGTCGGCCAACTCCCAGTACTGAGCCAGTCGACGATGCTCTGCCGGTAGATTATCCCTTCCGTCCGGCCCAACCCAATGCTAGTTAAGCCTGATCACCTACTCCCACTTCTCCAGTCGGAGGGTTAAGGGCCTATGGCGTTTGGCCTGAACCACACAGTCCGTTTCCACGAAACCGACGGGGCGGGGGTTGTCTATTTCGCTAACGGCCTGGTGATTTGTCACATGGCCTACGAGGTTTCCCTAGAAGCGGCCGGGGTTGACCTAGGTGATTTTTTCAAGGCCACAACTGTGGCCTATCCGGTGGTGCATACCCAGATGGACTACCGACGCCCCATGCACTGTGGTGATCAGGTGTATGTGGAATTGACCCCAACCCGTTTGGATCAGGCCAAGTTTGAGGTCACCTATCAGCTGACGGCGATCGCTCAGTCCGACCTTTTACTGGCTCAAGCCGTCACCCGCCATGTCTGTATTGATGTTCACACCCGCCGTCCTTCCCCACTGCCTGAGCTGATGGAGCGCTGGATTCAGCGATGGGGAGACTGATATTCTAAGTTAGAACGCCGTACAGATCCCCGGGATCTTGAGCTGTTTTATTGATGCTCTAGGCAAATCTATGGAAGATAGATGGCAAGAATGGTTGTTTGTCGCTACCTATGTGACGTTCTTGACGGCGATCGCCTGGCTGGTAGTCAGACCTAGCCGTTAAGACTAGTGGATAACGGCAAAAGGCACAAGGTGAAGGGCAGAGGGCAGAAGACACCCAGTTCAAGGCTATTCATCTGGCTGACCGTAGGCAGCAGGATCTAGTAATCCGGTTTCCTGCATTAGCCGAGGCCAGAGCACCAGAAAGAACCCCATCCAAGCCGCGATGGGCACAGCCACGATCGCCGTCAACCACCAGCGATGACCCAAGAGCCAACTGGCGGTAATTAACCCCAACCCTGTCATAGCAATGGACCAGGGCTGACACCACCAGGGTTTGAGTTGCCAGGGGCTAGTCAGAGCAGAGGGTTTTTCCATGGAGCGTTGGGGTGATAAAAAGCATTATTAGTAAGACAACCCAGAGGCAGGGTAACCCAGGGAAACTATAAAGAAACCATAGAGAGAATGACCTTAG
>SLIY01000178.1 GCA_007135385.1 Leptolyngbyaceae cyanobacterium CSSed165cm_216 | reverse complement strand
CCACGTAAGTAGGTGGACAAAAATAAAGGGCTCAACGTTGCTGGTTTCGACGCCGCTCAACCAGCGACGCGGTCTGAGCAAAGTCGAAGGCCGGATCAAGGATCAGTCAGTCATTGTGTCCAGGTACTTATCTCGAAGCTGGAGAGGTGAGTGAAGGGACGCTAAAGAAAGTCAAGGACATCATGCAGATGTGGGGTTGGCTAGGCCATTCACCTATAGCTGTCGTTTCATCAAAATCGCCTCCGGCTGGTAGCCCAATTTTTGGTACAGTGCCTGGGCGGCCCGGTTATGACTAAACACCTGCAAACTCACCTGGCCATAGCCCTGCTCCTTAGCCCACTGGTGGGCCATCTGCATCAGGGCCGTCGCCACCCCCCGCCGCCGATGCGGGGGGGCGACATAGAGCAGCAACACATAGGGGTGTTTTACTCCTGTGCGCTGGTCCGTAGCCTGCCCCAGCCAGAGACTGCCCACCGGATTAGATTGTACTGGAGCATCAGCTTCAACCCACCACAGGGGCGTATCCCGACTCAGGTAGTGGTCCACCGTGGCGGCCATGTGACCGAGGGGCTGTTCCGCGTCTAGCTCGGCGTAGTGGCGCTCCATGAAAGTTACGAGCGTTGCCCGATCGAGAGGCGAGCCCTGGCGTAGGCGGTAACCAACAACTGAAAAAGACGAGACCATAGGCGTGACGGTATCTGAGCGGTTAACGATGAGGGTGAATTTTGACAACTTTGTAGCCTAGCTTACCAATCCAGAGCTGAAGGGCGGACTACTCTCATCTTTAAGCAACAACTTTGGGCTCTAGGACTTGAGCAAGCTGGTTGTGGCAAGGGCCGGCGGCCTAGGGTTCAGGGTTTAAGGTATACGGTGTGCGGTAGGACTGCTAACTGTATACTGCGAATCGTGAACCCCACTAACGTGTCATCTTCAGCTTGGCAGTCTACTGGCTATGATGCGGGATTCTGAGTCTGGTGTGTTATGACAAAACCAGCAGGAATCAGGCATCACCTGGAATTGTTGCCCTTGCTTCCTTCATCGTGGAGATTGTGGAACTGCTCTGTGAATCAGCAACTTGCAACTCAATTGACCTTTTCGGTGAATGGTGAACCGGTCTCGCCTCAGGCTGTTTCCCCCGCTATGACCCTTTTAGAGTACCTGCGCCTGAGTGGGCGAGCCGGTACTAAAGAGGGCTGTGGGGATGGCGACTGTGGCGCCTGCACCGTTGCCCTGATTGGGGAAAGTGCCGACGGTAAGCCCCAATACCAGGCCGTGAATAGCTGCCTGATTCCCCTTGGGGCTGTCGCCGGGCGACAGGTGTTTACGGCTGACGGCATTACCCAGGGCCGCATTCCCAAAAGCCCCCTGGTCAAAGAGCCGGTTACCGCCGATCAGCTCCACCCGGTGCAGGCGGCCATGGTGGAAACTGGCGGCTCCCAGTGCGGCTACTGCACCCCTGGATTCATCATGAGTTTGTTTGCGGCCTACTACAACGGCGGCCCTGATGATCTGGCGGTGGAAGGTAACCTTTGCCGTTGCACCGGCTACCTGCCCATCCGCCGGGCAGCCCAACAGGTGGCCGAGGCCCTGGTTGAAGATCAGTTCTCCGCCCAATTGGCCACAGCCTCCCCGGATTTGCTGCCCCTGGCTTATGGTGGCCCTGACGAACAGTTTTACCGCCCCACCCAGCTATCAGAGGTGCTGGACCTAATCCAGCAACACCCTGGGGCCACCCTGGTGGCCGGGGCCACTGACCTGGGCCTAGAAATGAGCTGGCACCGGCAACACTACCCGACTTTGATCTCCCTGGAAGCAGTGGCAGAGCTCACCCAGATTCACCAAACCGAGGATTGTGTCGAGATTGGGGCAGCGGTGCCCCTCAGCCACATTGAAACCAGCCTGCATGGTGTCTTCCCCAGCCTGGATGAGATGATTCACTGGTTTGCCGCTCGTCAGGTGCGCAACCGGGCCACCCTGGGGGGGAATATTGGCACCGCCTCCCCCATTGGCGATCTGCCCCCGGTGCTGCTATCCCTAGATGCCACCCTGACGCTGGCTGGCCCAGGGGGAGAACGCACCCTGCCTTTGGCCAACTTTTTCACTGGCTACCGTCAGACGGAATTGCAGCCTGGGGAAGTGATTGTCTCGGTCCAGATTCCCCGCTCCCCCGCCCCGGGCACCGCCCGCCGCCTGGCCCAGTCCTACAAGATTGGCAAGCGCGGCACTGACGACATCAGCATTGTCGCCGCCGCCTTTGTGGTGGATGTGGATGATCGCAACACTATTCTCCAGGCCCGGCTGGGATACGGCGGTGTGGCCGCCACCCCGGCCAGGGCCACAGCAGTGGAGGACTTTCTGGTGGGCCAGCCCTGGACGATGGAGACGGTCCAAGCGGTCAAACCCCTGCTGCAAGAGGCGTTTACTCCCCTCACCGACCTGCGCGGTAGCGCCCAGTACCGCCAGCGCCTGGTGGTGAACCTATTCGAGAAATTTTTTGTGGAGTTTCCCTGAGGCGTGAGCCTCTTGATCAAACCCACCCCCTACCCCTCCCAGGAGGGGATGTCCAACCCACCCCTGCCCCTCCCAGGAGGGGACATCCGAGTCGCCAGCGAGGTATTCCATGAGCCCAGTCGGTAAACCCAAACACCACGAAAGCGCCATTGGCCACGTCAGTGGCACCGCCGTCTACACCGACGACCAGCGCGAACCAGCCGGGATGCTGTCTCTGCATCCGGTGCTGGCCCCCCACGCTAGGGCCAAAATTACCCAGCTGGATGTGGCCCCCGCCTTGGCGATCGCGGGCTGCGTGACAGTCCTGACGGCTGCCGATGTGCCCGGTGAAAACAATACGGGGGTGATCCTCCATGACGAGGTGTTGCTGCCCACCGACGAGGTCAGCCACTACGGACAGGTGGTAGCCTGGGCGGTGGGGGAAACCGAAGCGGCAGCCCGAACAGCGGCGGCCCAGATTCAGGTTGAGTACGAGCCCTTGCCTGCCATCAAGACCGTGGCAGAGGCGATCGCTGCGGCTAGCTACCACACCGATCCCCAAATCATCCGGCGGGGCGACACCGAGGCCGCTCTGGCCCAGGCGCCCCACACCTTTGCCGGCGAAGTGGATATTGGTGGCCAAGACCATTTCTATCTAGAAACCCAGGCCAGTTGGGTAATCCCTGACGGCGAGGGCAATCTGCAAGTGTTTGCCTCTACCCAGCATCCCACCGAAACCCAGGAAGTGGTGGCCCGAGTGCTGGGCTTGCCTAAAAACCAGGTGGTCTGCACCTGCCTGCGCATGGGGGGCGGCTTTGGCGGTAAAGAATCCCAGGCGAACCCCTTTGCGGCCGCAGCGGCCCTGGCCACCTACAAAACCGGCAGACCCGCCCGCTGTCGCCTGCGCCGCCACCAGGATATGCTGGCTACCGGCAAGCGCCACGGTTTTTTCGGTCAGTATGAGGTGGGCTTTGACCACGAGGGCAAGATTACGGCCCTGAACGCGCTACTGGTAGCCGACGGCGGCTGGAGCTTGGATCTATCCCCACCGGTGCTGATGCGGGCTATGCTGCATGTGGATAATGCCTACTACATTCCCAACCTGGTGGTGGAGGGGCGGATCGCCAAAACCAACCGAGTGTCAAACACCGCCTATCGCGGCTTTGGCGGCCCCCAGGGGATGATTGTGGTGGAAGAGGTGGTGGACCGCATTGCCCGCACCCTCAATCTGCCCCCCGATGTGGTGCGGGAGCGCAACTTTTACTACGGCGAGGGGGAAACCTGTACCACCCACTACGGCCAGGAGATTGTTGATAATCGGCTGGACCGGGTCTGGTCAGAGGCCAAACAACGATCAGACTACATGGCCCGCCGCGCCGCGATCGCCGCCTTTAACGAAACCAGTCTGTACAAAAAGCGGGGGCTGGCCATCACCCCAGTCAAGTTTGGTATTTCTTTCAACAAAGTACAGTACAACCAGGCTGGTGCCCTGGTGCTGATCTACACCGATGGCAGCATTCAGGTGAACCACGGCGGTACCGAAATGGGCCAGGGATTGCACACCAAAATGATTCAGGTAGCAGCCAAAGCCCTGGGGGTGAACGTAGAGCGGATTCGGCTGATGTCTACCAGTACCGACAAGGTGCCCAACACCTCCGCTACAGCGGCCTCCAGCGGCTCTGACCTGAACGGTCAAGCGGTGAAAAACGCCTGCGAAATCCTGCGCGATCGGATGGCCGCCGTAGCCGTGCGCATGCTAAACCTGGATGCCCCAGAAGATATGGTGTTCGAGGATGACTGGATCTACTGTCGCACCTACCCCAGCGCCCGCATCGCCTTTGACGAAGTGGTGCAGCAGACCTACAGCGAGCGCATCAGTTTGTCTGCCACTGGCTTTTACCGCACCCCCAACATCTTCTGGGATGCCAAACTGGCCAAGGGTCGCCCCTTCTACTACTTTGCCTATGGGGCCGCTGTTTCCGAGGTGGAGGTGGATGGCTTTAGCGGCACCTTCAAACTGCGCCAGGTGGATATCGTCCACGATGTGGGCGAGTCGCTGAATCCCCTGGTGGATCGGGGGCAAATCGAAGGGGGCTTTGTCCAGGGCATGGGCTGGCTGACTATGGAAGAACTGGTGTGGGATGGCGACGGTCGCCTGCGCACCTTTGCCCCCAGTACCTATAAAATTCCGACCATCAGCGAAGTGCCGGAGTCGTTCACCATCCACTTACTAGAACGGGCCGCCCAGGATGGGGTGATCTACGGCAGTAAAGCCGTCGGCGAACCGCCGTTTATGCTGGCCATGTCCGTGCGGGAGGCGATTCGGGCCGCTGTCGCTGCCTTTGGGGACGCCGACTCTGTGCCCCTAGGCTTGCCTGCGACCCCGGAAGCCACCCTGTGGGCGATCGAGCACGTTAAGGCGGCGGTCGGCCAGGAGCAACCGGTAAACGTTGTCTCTTAATTAACTGGATTAGAAAAAGGCTCAAAGGGCCTATCAACTTTGGCAACCGAATCCTCAGCATCCCTCTCTACCTTTCAAGAAGGTGGAAAAAGCACTATGGTCTGTGCGCATGAGCGGGGGCTATCGAGCTTTAGCCATCAAGCGAGGAGATCACTATTACTGGATATGGATAGGGGATCACGACACCTATGATGCGCGGCTGAAGTGAAATAAGATTGACTGACTCTATGGCACAGTACTTTCAACAACTGGTCCAGGCCCTTGACTATGGTCCCGCCGTCCTGGCCACGGTGATCAGCGCTAGGGGATCGGTACCCCGGGAAGTGGGGGCCAAGTTAGTGCTGGATGCCCGGGGTCAAGCCTTTGGCACCATCGGTGGCGGGGCCGGGGAAGCCAAGGTGCTGCACCAGGCCCAGGCGGTGCTAACTACTGGGAAAAATCAGGGGGTGGATATTGATCTCTCTGGGGCACCCCAGCGGCCTACCCAGGGGGTTTGTGGTGGCCACATGCGGGTGTGGCTGGGGCGCTGGCAGGGGGAATCGGCAAAGGCATTAGGGCAGCAAATCTTACAGCGGCTACAGCAGGGCCAAGCCGTCACCTTGGTCACCCCCCTCGCTCCAGGGCAGGCCCCTTACCTGGCGGAGCAGCCCGTCCAACTAGATCCAGCGACGACCTTTGTGGAAACCCTGCAACCGCCGCCGACGTTGCTGATTGTGGGGGCGGGCCATGTGGGCATTCAACTGGCTAAAGTCGCCCACTTGATTGGCTTTCAAGTTGCGGTGCAGGACGATCGCCCCGAGTGGGCTAACGCCGATTACTACCCCCAGGCCAGCCATATTTTGGCCCAGCCGGTGGAGACAGCGATCGCATCCCTAGCCCCCCACCAAAACCTCTATGCCGCCCTGGTGACCCGAGGCTACACCTATGACCTAGCGGCCCTGCATCCCCTTTTGCAACGGCCGGTCCCTTGCCGCTACATCGGTATGATCGGCAGCGAAAAGCGGGTGCGCCAGGTTTACCAGGCGATGGAGCAAGCTGGCCTGGCCCGAGCAACCCTAGCCCAGGTCTACGCCCCCATCGGCTTAGATATTGGGGCATTGACCCCTGCCGAAATTGCCGTCAGCATTGGCGCTGAGCTGATTATGGTGCAGCGGGGGGGCAGCGGGCGATCGCTGTCTGAACGTCTGCGTCAGCAGAGCCGCTCGGAGAACGACTAATACCAAATTCTATGTATCCCCTCTGAGTGAAACCTGAGTGAAATCTGAGACAAAATATCCCCCCTGAGTAAAATTTGAGCCAAAGCGGCCATAATTAAGAAGCCAGCGAAAAAGCTATCGATGGGACCGTGATCAAAGCTTGAGGCGGCGGCGGCTGATGGCTAAAATTTTGCAAGAGGGTGCTAGCTATACCTTCCAAACCTATTTTGAGCTGCCCCAGGATACCGATGAAATTTTGGCAGAGTTTGGCTACGACTATGTTAAAGCGCGGTTGCAGTTACCCGTAGCCCAGAGCCCCATAGCTGGTCTGGATACTCTCAAAGCCCAAATTGAAGAAACTCTGCCCTATGTACAACTCACCAGTGAAAGCGCTAAACGAGAAGTGCTGATCGCCCCGGTGCTGATGCGAGTGGCCACTCTGTCGCACCAGGTGCTGCGGTTTGAGTATCCGCTCAAGGTGAATAACTGGCTGCAGGGGAATTTGGATTACCTGATTCGGGGCCAAAATCAAGTGGTCGTCGTCGAAGCCAAGCGTGATGACCTTACCCGAGGGTTTACTCAGCTAGCGGTGGAGATGATTGCCCTGGCGACAGATGATGCCGCTCCATCCATCGTTTATGGGGCCGTGACGATGGGTAATTTCTGGGTATTTGGGAGATTGAACCGCGAGGCTAAGCGCATCACTCAGGATATTGGCGGTTATCAGGTGCCGGATGATGTGGAAATCCTGGTGAAAACCCTCGTCGGTATTTTAGAGCAGGATTGATCGCCTAACTTGCCTCAACTCGTTGAGCAATGGCTTGCCACTGTCGCCGGTCCTGGAGCGATGGGCTAGCGCTCAGCACAGTGCCTGACAGGGTAAATTGAGCGATGTCTCGGTCATCCAGTTTAGACATGATCGTTAGGGTTTGGTCATTGCTGGCTTTGATCAGGGTGTAGTGGTGGCCGTCGGCAATTTCTAGGGTAGACCTGGGACGGCTGGTACGACCGCGACTCTGAGCGATCGCAAAGGCACGGACCATCACTGGATAGATCGTGATCGCCCATTGCTGATCGGCGATCGCGCTTACCCCGGCGGCCAAGATCACCTGCTCTAGCTGCTGAGATAGGTTAAATACTG
>SLIY01000432.1 GCA_007135385.1 Leptolyngbyaceae cyanobacterium CSSed165cm_216 | reverse complement strand
TAATCAAGTTGACTCCCCGCTTGAGTTGCAGCAGGCCAGCGATCAGACTCCACAGTAACCCGCCCCCTAATCCGGCCAGCACCATAGCGAGCATCATGATCGGGGCTGGGAGGTCGGGCTGTACCAGGGCGACGGTACCGGCGAGCAGAGCACCGATGTGGTACTGCCCTTCTGCGCCGATATTCCAAACCCGCGCTTGAAAGGCGATGGTCAACCCCAGGGCGATAATTAAGATCGGTGTGGCCTTGAGCAGGGTTTCGGTGATCTGGCGGGAACCGCCGAATGCACCAGCCATCAGGGTCTGATAGGCCTCTAGGGGGTTCACACCGCTGAGGGCAATGACGATGCTGCTAAGGAATAGGGCGATTAAGACCCCCAAGGCCGGGGCCAAAGCCTTGAGCCGGGGGCTGAGGGAGGTGGGGGCCAAGGGGGAGGAATCAGCCGTCATGGGCCATGGAGATAGACAAGGTTTCAGGGGAATGCTTGCCCGCCATCATCAGTCCTAGGTGATTGACATTGGCGGTGGCCGCGTTGGCCCAGCCAACGATCTGGCCTTCATAAAGCACGGCAATGCGATCGCACAACCGCAAAATTTCATCTAGCTCAGTGGAAATCAGCAGGATTGCGGCTCCGGCATCGCGCTGGGCCATCAGCTGGGCGTGAACATATTCAATCGCCCCCACATCTAGGCCTCGGGTGGGCTGGGCCGCCAGAATCACCTGGGGTTGGCGGCATAGTTCTCGGGCAATCACGACTTTCTGGGCATTCCCCCCCGACAGCTGACGGCTCAGGGTCTGCAGCGAGGGAGTCCGCACCAGGTAGTCGTTGACTAGGGTCATGGCCTGTTGAGCCATCACCTTGGGACGCAGCATCCCCCGTCGCTGAAACGGCGGATACCGATAGTCGCGCAGGAGCAGGTTTTCGGTGACAGAAAATGCCCCAATCAGCCCCATGGTGTAGCGATCGGAGGGAATGTGGGCCAGGGTGCCCTGGCTGTGAAGGGTGCCCTGGCTCGGGGGGCATAGTCCAACGATCACCTCCTCTAGCTCTCGCTGACCGTTGCCATCGACCCCGGCAATACCGACAATTTCCCCACTGTGGACGGTCAGGGAAATGGCATCTAGGGCGGGGCGCTGATGGTGGCCCTGGACGGAAACCGCCTCTAGGCGCAATCTGGGTTCGGGGTGATCTTGGCTAACTCGCTCAGGACGGGTGAAGTCCACCTCTCGCCCTACCATCATCTCGGCGAGGCGGTGGGTGTCACAGTCGGCGGCGGCTACGGTACCCATGGTCTGGCCATCTCGCAGCACAGTGATCCGATCGCAGACCGCCAGCACTTCATTCAGCTTGTGGCTGATAAAAATGATTGCTGTCCCCTGAGCCGCCAACTGCCGCAGAGTCGTGATTAACCCCTGGGTCTCCTGGGGGGTGAGCACGGCCGTGGGCTCGTCGAGAATCAACACTTGCGCCTGGCGATACAAAGCTTTGAGAATTTCCACCCGCTGCTGCTGCCCCACAGACAGTTGCCACACCGGAACGGCGGGGTCTAGCTCTAAGCCGTAGCGACTGGCCAGATCCCGCAGCCGCCGGTGCAACCGCTGGGGTGGCTCTCGCCGTAGCCGCTGGCTTTCCCCCAGCACTAAGTTTTCGGCCACGGTGAAGCGTTCCACCAACTGAAAGTGCTGGTGCACCATGCCAATACCCGCCGCGATCGCATCGGCCGGACGATGAAACTGCACCGGTCGCCCTTGCAGTTGAATGTGCCCCTGATCAGGCCGGTACAGGCCACAGAGAATATTCATCAGGGTGGTTTTGCCAGCCCCGTTTTCCCCTAGCAGACCGTGGATTTCACCGCTCTGGACGGCAAAGTTGACCCCCTGGTTGGCGATCACCCCCGGGAATCGCTTGGTGATGTCGATCATGGCGATCGCAGTAGTCGCGGACGAAACGGGTCGGTCAGACATCGCTAGAGACAAAAGACTTGGAGACTACCATAACAGCCACCAGCAGAAATAGGCCCAGGCCAAGCCAGAATCGGGCAAAGGCCCTAGATTTTTCCCTTTCTTTGCCCCCAGACTGCTTGCAAAACTCGAGCTGCGAGATCCGCAGGGGCAGCGATGATCATCGCCATAAGTTAATGATAAAAGTTATGCAGCAGGGTTAGCCAGTCCTGCTGCCATGGTTTGCCTGTGGAGGCTTTGACCCCCATCATCCATCAACCAACCCTCTACAAACTGCTGGCCAGGGCAGGTTCTGGCAACGAATTCAACAGCTTTTTCAAGTGCTTCAGGGCCGGGGTGACAATGGCGACAAAGTACGCCTCCCGCAGCTTTCGCTCTGGGGCGCTGCCATGGACATAGGCCCTGGCGCCAGCATGGAGCATGGCAGATTGGGCCGCCCGCAGAGATAACTCTGACCCTGCAATGCGAGCTTGAATCACCTCCCGCATCAGGGCCATATCCTCGGCACTGTCCTGGCAGCTATCCAGGCGATCGGCCAAAGCATAGGTGCGATCGCGGGCTACCTGCAAATCTAGCTCCAGATCATCCGCCTGGTCCTCTAAAAACTGGTTCACGTGACCCAGGCGCTGATTCGATCGCTGGATCAACTCGATGCAGCTATCCACCAGCCCCAACCCCATACCCACCTGGGTGAGCATAAACCCAGGCCGAATACAGCGCACGTAAGCTTCACAGGGGGCCGCTAAGATTCTGGAGTGGGGCACAAATACCTTGCGGAACACACAGCTATAGGTGCCGGTGCCCTCCAGGGCAATAAAGTGGGCATTGCAGCGTAGGGTCATCCCCTCTAAGGCATCAGAGACGATGGCCATCAAATACTCGTCGCTGTCGGCAATTTTTGCCGCCACCCCAAATTCATGACCTGGCCCTAGGTTAGACACCCAAGGCAACATGCCGCTAATTTCAAACCCACCCTCCACTGGCACCGCCGTTAGGGCAATTTTTTCAATATCGGCAAAGTGCTTCATCGGGTTAGACAGCCCGGTACCCGCCAGCTTACGGCCCGCTGCAATGTCTGGCAAAAACGCTGACGCCAGGGCCGTATTATCGGTATTTTGCAGATACCAGGTACAGGCCACCTGGCACCAGGCCATAAATCCAGTTGACACACAGACTTTAGAAATCTCTTCAATCGCCTGAATCGCGGCTTTCAGACCCAGCCCCGTACCGCCAAACTGCGGCGATACCCCATGGGCAAAAGCCCCAGCCTCACCCAACTGGGTCAAAATTGTGGTCGGATACTCCCCATTTAAGTCAATATCTTGCACCTTGGGCACCAATGCCCTTTGCACCACTGACCGAACAGGGGCTAGGGCTGCATTATGGGTCAGCGGGGTATTCTGCAAAGGTGCGGATTCTAGTGTTTGCATCATTAAAGTCAGGTCACAGTCTCTCAACGTATCTTGTCAGCACTCGTCTTCAACACAGCGTCATCGACACAGGGCCTCAAACCGGACTGTCTAGGGGCCGAGCCATCTCAGGACAACATCAGGTTAGGTCGGCCAGGGAAGGAGGTATCTGGATCGGGCCATCCATGCTCCTTCCTGGGATCATGCTCCTTCCTGGGACAAGGGGAACAGGTCTTACACCATCTCCACTGCAACGGGCATCGGATTCCGCAGCGTGGCAGACACCGGCGACCACTCGTTGGCATGGGCCACCATGTCCGCCAGTTCTTCCTGAGAGGTATTGCCGTCAATATCCACCTTCACCCGCACATCGGTGAAGCCAATTTGGGGTTTGGCCAGCTCGCCAGTGCCCCAGGTGCTAGTGATATTAATGTCCCCTTCCAGGGTAATTTCCAACTTGGTCAGGGTAATGCCCCGAGCAGCGGCATTGGCCTGCAACCCAACCGCCAGGCAAGACCCAAACGCCCCCAGCACAATTTCCGAGGGGTTAGGGGCGGTGTTGTCCCCCAGCAACCCAGGGGGCTCGTCGATCACAAAAGGCGAGAGATCGCGGGCAAAATTGAGGCTGCGAAATTTGCCTTCGCAAACGGTTTTAACCGTCAAGGTCTTATCAGCCGGGTTAGCCCGGTTCTTTTCCCCCAGATCTTTCAATCCGTCAGCGGGAATGGGGGTCAAGGAGGTGGTTATATTTGCCATGGTCTTACCAAATAGAAAAGTCTATCTAAATCAAGGTTAGGCAAACCGAGCCGTAAAAGCTGTATGCAGAGATACAGAACGAGGCCCTTGCCCAAGGCACTATACTCAGCTGGATAGCCGTTCGGGGAAGTCATGCTAAAAAACCGGCGGGTTGTGATAGGTTGAACTGATAAAGACGGGACATGCTGACCGCCGACTCGGGCCGTCTCTGTGTTGTCAGGCATGGGGCGTCGGTAGGGATAAACCCACAGTATTTAAGCTATTGACAGATCATTGATAGATCAAGGCTGCTTGGGTGACAGGGAATTTCTGGTCATGGCTCTAATGTCTGAATAGCTAGGGCTGTATAGCCAGGATATAGCACCTCTTAATTTAGGGCGCTAGGTGTCGGGCATTAGGCCTGGCTGACCAGTTTTTGCGATTAAGCACGAGTACTCAATCACAAAAAAGCTCCGCTGATTTATGCAAGCGTAACCCCTGGCACGGCTTGCCTTCTACCTTCTGCCCCTTCCTCCTTTGGAGGCGCTTCGCGTTTCATGTCGCTTGCGAAACGACAAGTTGCCCCTCCTGCGACAAGCTCAGGACATCGTCTGGGGTCGCTGCGCGAACAGGGCATGCTTCTGCCCCTTCGACAAGCTCAGGGCATGCTTCTGCCCTCTGCCTTCTGCCCTCGTATTCTTGGCTTGACGGCGTTGTGTTTTTGTTCATCAGGTTCAAACAATGACTATGGATTATGCCAAAACAGTTCGAGCAGCAGCGGTGCAAATTAGTCCGGTGCTGTTTAGTCGAGAAGGCACTACCGAAAAAGTGCTGGACGCCATCGCCGCCGCTGCCAAACAGGGGGTGCAACTGATTGTTTTTCCAGAGACATTTATTCCTTACTACCCCTATTTTTCGTTCATTCAACCCCCGGTGAAAATGGGGCCGGACCATCTGCAGCTCTACGAAGAGGCGGTGACGGTACCAGGGCCGGTGGTGGATGCGGTCAGTCGTGCCGCCCGCTCCTACGGCATGGTAGTAGTGCTGGGGGTGAATGAGCGCGATGGCGGCTCAATTTACAACACCCAACTGATTTTTGATGCCGATGGCACCCTGCTGCACAAGCGTCGCAAAATCTCGCCCACCTACCACGAACGCATGGTGTGGGGCCAGGGGGATGGGGCGGGACTGCGCGCCTTGGATACGGCGGTGGGTCGGGTGGGTGCCCTGGCCTGCTGGGAGCATTACAATCCCTTGGCTCGGTTTAGCCTAATGGCCCAGCATGAGCAAATTCACTGTAGTCAGTTCCCAGGCTCGATGGTGGGGCAAATTTTTGCTGACCAAATGGAGGTGACGATGCGGCACCACGCGCTGGAGTCCGGCTGTTTTGTGGTGAATGCCACCGGTTGGCTGACGGCGGAGCAAAGGTTGCAAATCACGACCGTTGAGGCTGACCACAAATTTCTCCAGGGGGGTTGCTTCACCGCCATTATTAACCCGCAAGGGGAAATCATTGGCGACCCAATTACGGCAGAAGAAGGAATGGCGATCGCCGATTTAGACTTCTCGATGATTGTCAAGCGCAAGCGGATGATGGATGTCGTTGGCCACTATGCTCGGCCCGACCTGCTCCAACTCCAGGTCAATCAACAGGCGTGGAGCGTCATGCAGCCCATGGCCCGTACAGTTCCCGATGCCGCTGCGCCTGCCCCCCTAACCACGCTAGACGGTTCCGATCCGCTGCTGGAACCCGTCCCCTCGGAGTCCTAGGCGTACGGCAGGCGGGGCCATCCCTGAGCCTGTTGTCCGCTTGATGTTATGCTCGCTCAACCATCTCTCTTCACCATGGAACAACAACGGTTAATTACGGAACTGCAAACCCGGGGCTTACACCTGGGAGAGGTCACTCCCGGGGTGGCTGGGCGTCAGGGAGGGGCTGGCCCCTCGGATCACAAAGCCATCACCCTAGATGGCACAACAGTGATGGTGCCAATCTACACTGGAACCGCCAGTCAGTCCCCCTATGGGGTGAAAAATTGCGGCCTGGACCAAGGGGAACTAACCTATGGCCGCCAGCCGCTGGGGTCGGTTTCCTTTCCTAGGCCGCCCCAGTTTTACAGCCTCACCACCGCTGACGGCATTCCCTACTGGAAAATCGCTCTGCTCCACAGCCATGATGTGTTGGCCACCACTGTCCAGCAGACCTGTATGCGCTACCGGGACGAATCCACGGCCTGTCAGTTTTGTGCAATTGAAAAGTCCCTGGCTAGCGATCGCACCATTGCCCGCAAGACCCCAGACCAGTTGGCCGAGGTGGCTGCTGCCGCCGTGCGCCTGGATGGGGTGAAGCACATGGTGATGACCACTGGTACGCCCCATACCAGCGATCGCGGGGCCGCCTACCTGAGCGACTGTGCCCGAGCGATTAAAGGGCGAGTATCCCTACCCATTCAAGCCCAGTGTGAGCCCCCCGATGACTTTGTCTGGTTTCAGCGGATGAAAGCGGCTGGTATCGATAGTCTGGGTATGCACCTGGAAGCGGTGGACGACGCGGTGCGGGCGCGGATCATGCCTGGCAAGGCTGAAGTGCCGGTGTCCTATTACTTTGAGGCCTTTGCCGCTGCCGTGCAGGTGTTTGGCTGGGGCCAGGTCAGTACCTACCTGCTGGCAGGGCTGGGGGATAGCCTGGAAACCCTGGTGGCCACCAGCGATCGCCTGATTCGACTGGGGGTATATCCCTTTGTGGTGCCCTTTGTGCCCATCACCGACACTCCCCTAGCCCAACATCCGGCCCCCAGCACTGAGTTTATGTTTGCCCTCTATCAGCAGGTGAGTGACTTACTGCAGGGCGCAGGTATGACCTCAGAGCGGATTAAGGCGGGCTGTGCCAAATGTGGGGCCTGCTCAGCCCTGTCTACCTTTGAGCGTTAGAATCCGGTCAATGCCCCAGCTTTTGGGGCGTTGTTCCGGTTTACACTCAGTTCAAGCTCAGCAGCCCCGTTAAAAATTAGCGTTTTGCTTGTGGGCAACTATAGATCTCGAACTAGACTTGGTATAATCCCCCGTTGGTAGCATCAGGGGCTGTGTCCAGCGGCCTGCTAGGGTAATTTTCTAAACAAAACCGACATCGTATCGGGTTGACTATGGTAAACCTCAAACGCACCCGTGAAGACATCCTGGAATCGGTGATTGATACGGTTCATCGCC
>SLIY01000441.1 GCA_007135385.1 Leptolyngbyaceae cyanobacterium CSSed165cm_216 | reverse complement strand
GAAGCACGATTGGGGTAATCGCTCACAGCCTACCGGCATAATGAAGTCAACTGTCCTGCCGGGGTCGTCTCATTTGAGATCCTAACTAACCCAAAAAACAATTAATCGAGGTGCCCTTAGGGAGTACCTTCGAAGATTTTAGAGGTTAGCCCCTTGGGTTGAGTTTAGCCTGATGCTGTCTGTTCGCTGACGAATCGCAAATCAAATAATGTTGGAGAGATTGCAAACATGACTCGATTAAATCGCCGTAGGTTTTTGTTGACAACTGGTACGGCTGCGGCTGGCACGTTATTGCTTCATGCTTGCGGTCAAAATGATTCTGCTTCAACCTCTCAGGCTGACGTAGAAATTGATCCTGCCGACGCCCCAGAAACCCCCACAGCCAAGCTCGGATTCATCGCCCTGACCGACTCGGCCCCGCTGATTATCGCCAAGGTCAAAGGCTTTTACGACAAATACGGCATGACCGACGTATCGGTCGAGAAGCAGGCCTCCTGGGGCACCACCCGCGACAACCTGGTACTGGGATCTGGGGGTGGCGGCATTGACGGGGCACACATTCTCACCCCCATGCCCTACCTGATCTCCAAGGGCATTGTCACCGATGGCCGTGAAGTGCCGATGTACATTGTGGCCCGTCTCAACGTCAACGGCCAGGGGATTTCACTCTCGAACGACTACCTTGACACCAACGTTGGCCTAGACAGCTCTGTGTTGAAAGATGTGTTTGCCCAGCGCAAGTCGGCGGGCAGCGAATTGAGGGCGGCGATGACCTTCCCCGGCGGTACCCACGACATGTGGATTCGCTACTGGCTGGCGGCGGGCGGCATTGACCCCGATCAAGATATTGACACCATTGTGGTGCCGCCGCCTCAGATGGTGGCCAACGTCAGAGTGGGCAACATGGATGCCTTCTGCGTGGGCGAGCCCTGGCCCCTGCAGACCGTGAACGAACAGATTGGTTTTAACGCCCTCACCACTGGGGAAATGTGGAAAGACCACCCCGAGAAAGCTTTGGGCATGCGGGCTGACTGGGTCGATGCCAACCCCAAGGCCACTCAGGCGCTGCTGATGGGCACTATGGAAGCCGCCATGTGGTGTAGCAAACCCGAAAACACCGAAGAGATGTGTCAGATTTTGTCCCAGCGGGCCTGGTTTAACGTGCCCTTTGACGACATTATCGACCGCTCTCGGGGCAAATTTGACTTTGGCAATGGTCGGGTCGAAGAGCTGCCCGACTTGAAGCAAAAGTACTGGGATGACTACGCCTCTTACCCTTTCAAGAGCCACGACCTGTGGTTCCTGACCGAGAACATTCGCTGGGGTAGACTGCCCGCCGATACCGACACCAACGCCTGGGTCGATGAAGTCAACCGCGAAGATCTCTGGCGCGAGGCGGCCATTGCCCTGGGTCAAGAGGACATGATCCCTGAGAGCACCTCGCGCGGCGTCGAGACCTTCTTCGACGGCATCCAGTTTGACCCTGAGAACCCTCAGGCCTACCTCGATAGCCTCGCCATCAAGCGCGTGTAGGCAATTCCCGCTGCCCTCACCCCACCCTTCTCCCTAGGGAGAAGGGTGTCAAAAAGCCCTTTCTTCAACTTTCCTGTCCCCTAGCTCACGCTATTCCTCTGCTATACGCCCTGGAGATATACCTGCAATGACGGCACCCCTCGATATTCGTCCGGCGCGATCGCGCGTTAACCTACAAAAGCTTGGCGGTCAGGTATTGAACTGGCTCAAAAGCCTGATTGCCCCCCTGATAGCTGTGCTGATTTTTCTGGCTATCTGGCAGGTGATGACCATGGGGCCAAACGCCAACCTGCCCACCCCAATCCGCACCGTGCAAGACACCTGGGAGCTAATCGTCAACCCTTTCTTTGACTATGGCGGCACTGACCGGGGGCTGTTTTGGCAGGTGTGGAGCAGTCTGCAGCGGGTGGCCTTGGGCTTTACCCTGGCAGCGATCGTCGGTGTTGCCCTGGGCATTCTGGTGGGCACTAGCTCGCTGATGTATAGCGCCCTCGACCCGCTGTTTCAGATTTTGCGCACGGTGCCGCCCTTGGCTTGGCTGCCGATCTCGTTGGCGGCGTTTCAGCAGGCCAACCCCTCGGCCATCTTCGTGATTTTTATTACGGCGATCTGGCCGATTATCATCAACACTACCGAGGGTGTGCGGCAGATTCCGCAAGACTACAACAATGTGGCGCGGGTGTTGCAGCTGTCTAAGTCGCAGTATTTCTTTAAGATTTTGTTTCCGGCCACCGTGCCCTATATCTTCACCGGCCTGCGCATTGGCATTGGCCTGTCGTGGCTGGCGATTGTGGCCGCAGAAATGCTGATTGGCGGCGTGGGTATTGGCTTCTTTATCTGGGATGCCTGGAACAGCTCCCGCATCAGCGACATTATTATCGCCATTGTCTATGTGGGCATTGTGGGGCTGTTGCTAGATCGACTGATTGTGTTTGTGGGTGGCTTGGTATTGCCAGAGGAGCAAAAACAGTAGGGCATTGCAGACCATTTCATCCCTGATTCCCAAAAAACGATTTGTGATTTTGCCAAGGTTGGTGGTGGGCAGTGCCCACCCTACCTGCCTGGAGACCGCCAAAATTCTTCTATTCGCCTGCACCTTAACTCTCTGATCACCATGGCTGTTTTTGTTGAAGTTGACCACGTCGATCGCGTCTTTAAACTGCCCGAAGGGGGCCAATATATTGCCCTTAAGAATATTGATCTGCAAGTTCATAAGGGGGAGTTTGTTTCCCTGGTGGGTCACTCGGGCTGCGGCAAATCGACCCTGCTAAATATTCTCTCGGGGCTAGACCAGCCCAGCGCGGGCGGCATTGTGCTCGAAGGCCGACAGGTGACCGAACCCGGTCCTGATCGCATGGTGGTCTTCCAAAACTATTCGCTGCTGCCCTGGCTGACGGTGCGCGAAAACATTGCCCTAGCGGTAAACCGGGTGATGAAAAAGCACCCCCAGCCGGTGCGCAATCGGATGATCGATCACCATATTGAGCTGGTTGGCCTGCAAAAAGCGGCCCATAAGCGGCCTGGGGAAATCTCTGGGGGTATGAAGCAGCGGGTAGCCATTGCCCGAGCCCTGGCGATTCGCCCGAAGCTGCTGCTGCTGGACGAGCCCTTTGGTGCCCTCGACGCCCTTACCCGGGGTGGGCTACAAGAGCAGCTAATGAAAATCTGCCAGGAAAATGAGGTCACCTGCATCATGGTCACCCACGATGTGGATGAGGCCCTGCTGCTGTCTGACCGGGTAGTGCTGATGACCAACGGTCCCGAAGCCCATGTGGGCCAGATTGTGGATGTGCCTTTTCCTCGACCCCGGGAACGGATGGAGGTGGTGAAGCACCCCAACTACTACAGCCTGCGCAACGAGATTGTCTACTTCCTCAACCAGCAGAAGCGGGCTAAGCAGCACAAGGCCAAACCCGTGGTGGCGATGGCGGCCAACGGCCTGGAAAAGGTGAATTTAGAACTGGGCTTTATCCCCCTAGTGGATTGTGCCCCGCTGGTGGTGGCCAAAGAAATGGGCTTCTTTGAGGCCCACGGTCTGGCTAATGTCACCCTCAACCGCGAGCCCAGCTGGAATGCGATCGCCGATGGGGTCACCACCAACCGGCTCGACGCCGCCATGATGGTGGCGGGTATGCCCCTGGGTATTACCCTGGGCTACGGCAACCAGCGGCCCCGGCCCATGGTCAGCGCCTTAACTCTCAGCCGCAACGGCAACGCCATTACCTTTAGCAAGCGGCTCTATGATCAAGGCGTTAGATCCTTAGCAGACTTCAAAGCCGCCCTGGATCGCCGCCCCGACCAGATTCATACCCTGGCGGCGGTGCACCCCACCTCCATGCATAACCTGCTGCTGCGTTATTGGCTGGCCAGCGGCGGTATCGATCCTGATCGCGATGTCAGTGTGACGGTGATTCCCCCCGCCCAGATGGCATCGAACTTGAAGGCTGGCACCATCGATGGCTACTGTGTTGGCGAGCCCTGGAATGTGCGGGCGGTACAGGAAGGGATCGGGGTGGTGGTGGCCATTGACAATGACATTTGGCCTGGCCACATTGAAAAAGTACTAGGGGTCACCGAAGCCTGGGCCAACCAGTACCCCAAAACCCATGTGGCCCTGGTCAAAGCCCTGCTAGAAGCCTGCGAATACTGTGATGATCGCCGCAATCGGGAAGAGATTGCTGAGCTGTTGGCTCGCCCCGAGTATGTGGGGGCGTCGGAGTCCTACATTCGTCAGGGCTTTCTCGACCCCTACGACCGGGGTGACGACAGCGAGCCCAGCCAAGTGTTGAACTACATTCAGTTCTTTACCGGCAAGACCAACTACCCCGATGTATCTGAGGCGATCTGGCTGATGACTCAGATGGCCCGCTGGGGCATTACTCCCTTCCCCCGAAACTGGCTGGAAGTAGCGGAGCGGGTGAAGCGAGCCGACATCTTTGGCCAGGCCGCCCGGGAACTGGGGTTGCTGGACATTGGCCGCGATCGCCGTCCCACCCAGTTATTTGATGGCATCCAGTTTGATCCCGATGAACCGCTGAAATACTTAGAGAAGTTTGCCATCAAACGCGACCTGCGGATTGAAGAAGTGCCCATGGAGGAGATTACCGTTCCTTAGTCGCCCGCCAGGGCAGACCCCAGGGCTCTAGCTTTATCCCCTGTCTCTCGCCAAGTCTGCTCCAGAACCCTGGGGTGATTTATGCCAATCCGCCCCCATTGCCTCCTTACGTCTCATACCTTACCTACACACCCACCCAGACTATGCAAGTGCTTAACTCTTCCACTAACACTACGTCTCAACGACTCACCCAAGAACCCTTTCTGGTGATTGATAGCCTGTCCAAGGTTTACCCCACCCCCAAGGGCGACTTTGTGGTGCTCGATGGCATTGACCTAGTGGTGAATGAAGGAGAATTTGTCTGCGTCATTGGCCACTCGGGCTGTGGCAAGTCAACCCTGTTAGACATGGTGGCCGGGTTTCGCCAGCCTACCCAAGGGCAGGTACGCTTGCAGACCCAACCGATCCAATCGCCCGGTCCCGATCGCATGGTGGTGTTTCAAAACTATTCCCTGCTACCCTGGCTGACGGCCTACGACAATATTTACCTGGGGGTGAAGTCCGTATTCCCCAATAAGCCAGAGGCGGTGAAAAAGCGCATCGTCATGGAACACCTGGCCATGGTGGGTCTGGCCGATGTGGCCAACAAAAAGCCCGGTGCCCTGTCTGGGGGCATGAAACAGCGGGTCTGCATTGCCCGAGCCCTGGCCCTACGTCCTAAGGTGCTGATTTTAGACGAACCCTTTGGTGCCCTCGACCCCATCACCCGAGAAGAGCTGCAAGAAGAGCTGCTCACCATCTGGCAAGATCACAAAATCACGGTGCTGATGATCACCCATGATATCGATGAGGCCCTATTCCTCGCCGATCGAATTGTGATGATGACCAATGGCCCCGCCGCTAAAGTTGGCGAGATCATGATGGTGCCCTTTGATCGGCCCCGCGATCGCAGCCGCCTGATGGAAGATCCGAAGTTCTATGAACTGCGCAACGAAGCCCTCGACTTCCTCTACAATCGTTATGCCCACGACGACACCGAGTAATTTAGGCGATTTCCCGAGGAAGAAGATCCCCAACTTGAGTCAGCGATCGTGGCTAACGCCTTACCACTGACTCCTGGCTCCTCGTTCCCCGACCGTTCCCTGGGAGACTAGTCTCCCAGGGAACAGATACCTGCTACTCAACTGCCCAGGTTTGCACCATTGGAGTTAATTAACGGCTCTTCCGCAGCAATTTCTTGTTTCAGAGTCTCTTTCAGGGCTTCTAGCACTGTCAGAGGGTCAGCCGCCTGTTTCATCACCTCGGCTTCTGGGTCGTGGCGCTGTTCCATGTTGGGAATGTCCTCTCGCAGTTCCTCCAGCAGGGCAATGATTTTGGCGATTTTTTTCTCAGACAGTAGGTTCAACTGCAACATCAGTTGGGTGCGCTGTTCTGCAAAGCTTTCCTGGCGGGTTTGGCGAATCAGCACCCCGGTTGAAATCAGCAGGGCCGCCGCATCAAGCCCCTGTTCTTCCCAACTAAACACCGGCAGGGTAAAGGGCAGCACCCCCAAAGAGTTGATGAAGTGGCCCCCCAGCCAAAGCCCCAGACTAACAATCAGCCCGTAGAGAAAGGCCGGACGACTAAAAAACGCCGCCACAGAAGCCAACAACCGTTCTTGCAGCGGAATGTCTTGGGCTTCTTGGCGGTGAATTTCAATAATCGCCTCAATGTTTTCAGCCACGGGATCCGGCAAGGGGGCTGTGATAATCCGTCGCCGCCCCCGCCAGCCAAACTGGCGAGTTAATCTGGTTGAGTTGGTCATGGCAGGCTATCCGATCCTACTTAGCGAGTAAGCTACGCAGCATCCAGGCTGTTTTTTCATGAACCTGCATGCGCTGGGTCAGCAGGTCAGCGGTGGGCTCGTCGTGGGCCTGATCTACCGCTGGAAATACCGATCGCGCTGTTCGCACCACCGCCTCTTGCCCTTCCACCAATTGG
The DNA here is from genome assembly GCA_007135385.1 of Leptolyngbyaceae cyanobacterium CSSed165cm_216. GTDB lineage: Bacteria > Cyanobacteriota > Cyanobacteriia > Phormidesmidales > Phormidesmidaceae > Nodosilinea. The sequence goes on along the minus strand of SLIY01000441.1, from coordinate 783 downwards.
CGAATCATGTCCTCAGCAGCCGGTACGCCATCATCCTCTTGAATAGACGATAATTTGCCAAAGGCTTTATAGGTGCCCGGTGCCGGAAACCCCAAGGCCCGAATGCGCTCGGCAATTTGATCGACCGCTAGGGCCAACTCGTTGTATTGCTCTTCAAACATTAGGTGCAGGGTTTGGAACATGGGGCCAGTCACATTCCAATGGAAGTTGTGAGTTTTGAGATACAACGTGTAAGTGTCAGCTAACAGCTTTGATAGTCCATCGGCGATCGCCTGCCGATCTTTTTCATCGATGCCAATGTCGATGGGCATGACAGCGGTTTCAGCGGCAGTTTTCTTGGCCATGGTTTATATCCTTAGCACAATCATAGGCTCAGCTAAGCTACCAAAAACCTAAGCCTTACCGCAATCTGCCCCAGGGCAGACAAATCACTTGTAACTTACCGTGCGTGCCAAGCCTAGACCTGGTCAACCCTGGCTAGGGGGCCGGGTACTGCGAACGGCGGCGTTCGATTGAAGAAAAGTTGGTCCTAGCCAGCCCAATAATGAGACCGAGTTTCATCAATTAAGCCTTCTTTTGACCTACTCAGTCATGGGAAAATGTCAAAATTTTGCACAAGCCCCAAAAATCATCAGTAGCAAGCAGTTAAGCTACTTGCAATCGGAGTGTAATTTAAGCCGGGAAACCCTCTAAGTGAAAGGGATTGAGGGTTTGTGCTTTTAGTGACTGACGGGCGAGGGGAAGATCACCCATGTGGTCGACAACCCACTCAAATAGATCAGG